>JAICSC010000020.1 GCA_025937085.1 Nocardioides sp. | reverse complement strand
TGACCTACCAGATGATGTACGAGCTGAAGGACTTCGGCTTCTCCACCGCCATCGGCATCGGGGGCGACCCCGTCGTCGGGACCACGCACATCGACGCGCTGGCCGCGTTCGAGGCCGACCCCGAGACCAAGGCGATCGTGATGATCGGCGAGATCGGCGGCGACGCCGAGGAGCGAGCCGCGGCGTACATCAAGGAGCACGTGACCAAGCCCGTCGTCGGGTACGTCGCGGGGTTCACCGCCCCGGAGGGCAAGACGATGGGCCACGCCGGCGCGATCGTCTCCGGCTCCTCGGGCACGGCTGCGGCGAAGAAGGAGGCCCTCGAGGCCGTGGGCGTCAAGGTCGGGAAGACCCCGTCCGAGACCGCCGACCTGATGCGGGAGATCTTGAGCGCCCGAGGCTGAGCTCCCCGCGGCTGACCCTCAGCGCGGGTGCACCACCAGGGCCGACCCGCCACCCCGGCGTACCGGCTCGGCGGCGGCACGGAAGCGGTGGTGTGGCAGCAGGCGAATGCCGGTGGCCGCGCCGATCTCGCTGTCGAGCGGGGTGATGCCGCTGACGACGCTGAACTGCTGGCCGTACCGGCTCTCCAGCGTCTGCGCCACCGAGAGGTCCACGAACGCCTGCTCGGCGAAGCTCGTCGGGGTGTTGAAGTTCCCGACGCGCGGAGCTGCGATCGCCTTCTCCAGCGGCATCCCGAAGTCGATGTGGTTGATCAGGATCTGCAGCACCGTGGTGATGATCGTCGCGCCACCCGGACTGCCCACCGCGAAGTCGGGGCGGCCGTGGCGCAGCACGATCGTCGGGTTCATGCTCGAGCGCGGGATCTTGCCGCCGGCCGGGAGGTTCACGTCGGGCACGTCGGGGCTGCTCGGCGCGAAGTCGAAGTCGGTCATCTCGTTGTTGAGCAGGAACCCGTACCCCGGCACGGTCATCCCGGTGCCGGCGAAGTGCTCGATGGTGTTGGTGTAGGCCACCACGTTGCCCCAGCGGTCGGCGGTGACGATGTTGTTCGTCGACTGCTCGTGGTCGGGCGTGGTGGTCCCGTGGGCCGTGCTCGTCGGACAGGCGCCGTACGGCGGGTAGGGGTTCCCCGGTGCGACCGGGCTGGCGGCCGCGTGGTCGGTGATCAGACAGCGCCGAGTGGCGGCGTACGCCGGGTCGAGCAGGCCGTGCAGGGGCACGTCGACGTACTTCGGGTCGCCGACGTAGCGGTTGCGGTCGGCGAAGGAGTAGCGCAGTGACTCCAGGTAGTGGTGCAGGGCCAGCGCGCGGTCGCCGGACATGTCGTACCCGGACAGGATGTTGAGCGCCTCGCCGGTGGTGGAGCCGCCGGACGACGGCGGCGGCATCCCGTAGACGTCGCGGCCGCGGTAGCGGACGTGGGTCGGTGCCGGCTGGTCGACGTGGTACGACGTCAGGTCGCGGCGGCGCATGATGCCGGGCCGGACGTCGAGCGGCGAGCCATTCCATACCCGCGGGTGCCGCACCGTGTGCACGATCGCGCCCGCCAGGCGGCCGGAGTAGAGGGCGCGTGGCCCGTGCGTGGCGAGGAGGCGGTAGGTCCGGGCGAGGTCCGGGTTGCGCAGACGTGAGCCGAGGGGGAGCGGCTTCCCGTGGCGTAGGAACAGGTGGCGGCTGGCGGTGAAGGCCCGGAGGTCCGGCAGGGACTCCTTGGTCTCCTCGCGGAAGGTGCGGTCGATGCGGAACCCTCGCCGGGCCTGCCGGATCGCGGGTTGTAGGTCGGCCGCGAAGCTGTGCCGGCCGTAGCGGTGCACCGCCCGGCCCCAGGTGTCCACCATGCCGGGTACGCCGACCGCGAGGCCGGAGTGTCGGGCCTCCTCGAACGGCAGCGGCTGGCCGTTCTCCATGAACAGGTTCTTCGTGCACAGCGAAGGACAGGTCTCGCGACCGTCGATCGTCACGACGCGGTGCTGCTTGGCGAGGTAGACCACCAGGAAGCCGCCCCCACCCGGCCCGGCCACGAACGGCTCGGTCACGCCGAGCGTGGAGGCCACGGCGACCGCCGCGTCGATGGCGTTGCCGCCGCGCCGCAGGACCCGGACGCCGGCCCGAGACGCGTCGAGGTCGACCGAGGAGACGGCACCACCTCGCCCCGTCGCCACGGCATGGTGGTCGCGGTGACGAGTGGCAGTGGGATGTGCGCCGGCCGGCGGCGCCACGGCGAGCGCGGCGCCCAGCGCGACGGAGACACCCCCGGCGAGAAGAGCGGTACGGCGGCGACGGGCGTGGGACATGAGGCCTCTCCTTCTCGGAGCCCAAGACGACCCTTCCCCCTTACCCGCTTGTCCGCCTCCCATGCGCGGGACATCTTCTCCACAGGAGGGGCTTTCCTGTGGAATCTGTGCACTTCGTGCGTCCCGTCTTCACAGGCTGAAAGAGGTGGGTGCGTGATGTCGGTCGTGACTGCAAGGCTCACCTAGGGTGACGTCGTACGACGAGTGAGAGGGCGCCGATGAGCCAGCCGGGCTACGAGCGGAGCGAGGAGCAGATCCGCACGGAACGTGCCGCCGGGGTCGTCTCGGACGTCCTGCTCAACCTCGAGTACACGCTGGACGCCGCACGTAAGGGTCGCAAGCTGGTCGAGAAGGAGGGCGCCGACGTCAACGCCCAACTGGCACTGAGCGACCTGATCAAGGAGCTCGAGCGGCTCCGGAAGCGCTTCACACAGGACACCTACTATGCCGTCGACACGAGACTCATCTGATACGCCGTGCCCAGCGGTGAGGAGATCCAGCGCGCACTGACCGGGTTCGTCGCCACCTGGCGCGACTATGACGGGAGCGAGAAGGGCGAGGCGCAGACCTTCCTCAACCAGCTGTTCGCCTGCTATGGCAGCAGTCGGCGCGAGGTAGGCGCCACGTTCGAGTTCTGGGCACCCCACGCCGGATTCATGGATCTCCACTGGCCCGAGGTCTGCCTGATCGAGATGAAGGCGCCGAGCGTGCCCGTCGAGAAAGCGCGGGCCCAGGTCGAGCGCTACTGGCGTGCCTCCTCGGATCCGGACACCGATCGCGCGGCTGTTCGGTGGGTCGTGATGTGCAACTTCCGGGAGTTCGAGATCTGGGAGCCGGGCCGGTTCCTGACGCGGGCTCGCGCACGGTTCACCCTCGAGGAGCTCCCAGAAAGGTACGACGCGCTCAGCTTCCTGGCCGGTCCGGCCATCGAGCCGAGCTTCACCGACCACTACCTGGAGATGACCAAGGAGGCCGCGCGGACGGTCTCCGAGACGTACCACTCCCTGGTCGACCGGTCGGCGGCCCCGGGCCCAGTGTTGCAGCGGTTCATCATGCAGGCGGTGTGGTGCATGTTCGCCGAGGACCTCGGGATGCTCGACGGCTTCCCGTTCCAGAGCACCCTGGACGAGCTTCGCTCGCACCCCGAGCGGTCGGCCGCCGAGCTCGGCCACTTGTTCGCGGTGCTGAACCAGAAGGGCAACCACAACCGCGTCGGGCGTCTCGCCGGCACCCGCTACGTCAACGGCGACCTGTTCCGCCAGCCTGCGGACGTCGGCCTCCAACGTGCGGAGATCGATCTCCTGCTACGAGCCACCACTCAGGACTGGCGCAAGGTCGACCCGACCATCTTCGGGTCCCTGATGGAGGGTGTGCTCGGTCGCGAGCGACGCTGGGAGCGCGGAGCCCACTACACCCACGAGGTCGACATCATGAAGATCGTCGGCCCCACGATCGTCCGACCCTGGCGGGAGCGGATAGCTGCCTGTACGACGCCCCGCGAGGCGGCAGAGCTGCTCGACGAGCTCTGCCGCTTCAGGGTGCTCGACCCCGCGTGCGGCTGCGGCAACTTCCTCTACGTCGCCTACCGCGAGCTCCGCTCCCTCGAGAACGAGTTGAAGCAGCGCATCGAGGTGCTCGCCGCCGAGACCGGCTTGCC
Source organism: Nocardioides sp. (assembly GCA_025937085.1). Lineage (GTDB taxonomy): Bacteria > Actinomycetota > Actinomycetes > Propionibacteriales > Nocardioidaceae > Nocardioides. The sequence continues at coordinate 16,461 of JAICSC010000020.1, read as the reverse complement.
CGTCCCGCCCGGAGATCGTCCGTTCTACCCGCTGCACAACCTCCAGGGCATCGAGATCGAGCCGGCCTCGGTCCAGATCAGCCGGGTCACGCTCTGGATGGGTCACCGGCAGATGATCGAGCTGTACGGCGAGGCCGAGCCGCCCCTTCCGCTGCAGGACCTCTCAAACATCGTCCAGGCCGACGCTCTCCGCACCTCGTGGCCGGAGACCGACTGCATCATCGGCAATCCACCGTTCTTCGGAGCCAGCCACGTGCGATCTGCGGTTGGCGATCGATCAGTACGTCGACTGGCTGAAGCGGGAGTTCGGGGTCGGGATCAAGGATCTGTGTACCTATTGGTTTCGCAGGGCCGCCGACCACCTCAAGCCCGGGCAGCGAGCGGGGCTCGTCGGGACCAACTCCGTCTCGCAGAACCTCGGACGGTCGGCATCCCTCGACTACGTCGTGGAACAGGGCGGCGTGATCACCGACGCCGTGTCCTCACAGAAGTGGCCGGGCGAGGCGAGGGTGCACGTGAGCATCGTCAACTGGGTCGCCGAGCCGGACGGCGCAATCGAGTACGTGCTCGACGGCGTCAGTGTGGACGGAATCACGACCAGCCTGAGAGCCGGGCACACGGGCTGGATTCCCGCGGCACTTTCCGCGAACGCCCGTCGGTGCTTCGAGGGCCCAAGCCCCAAGGCCAAAGGTTTCCAGCTCTTGCAGGAAGAGGTGGATCGGCTTCTCGGCGACGACTCGGTGAACTATGGCGAGGTGGTACGTCCCTACCTCACCGCCCGCGACATCACCGACGATCCTTCTCAAGCGGCAAGCCGCTGGACCATCGATTTCGGTCTCAGGACGCTTGAGGAAGCGATGCGTTACCCGGCGGCCTTGGCGCTCGTCCGAGATCGAGTTCGCCCCGAGCGCGAACGAAACCGTCGGGCCTCGTATCGCGAGAAGTGGTGGCTCTTCGCGGAGCCCCGAACGGCCATGCGGCAGGCCCTCGCACCACTCCGCAGGTACGCGGCGACCCCTGGCCATGCCAAGCGGATGACGGTCGTGTGGATCGCGCCCACTGTGTTGTCGAGTAATGCGATCGACGTTTTCGCGTTGGACGACGACTACTCGATGGGCGTCCTGACCTCACGAGCCCACGGCGCCTGGGCCTGGGCGCAAGCGTCGACGCTGGAAACGCGACTTCGGTACACGCCGTCCTCGGTGTTCGAGACCTTCGCCTGGCCCGATCCCGTCACCGACGACCGCCGAGTGCGCGTCGCGGAAGCGTCGCGGCGGCTGCTCGCACGTCGTACCGAGATCTGCGCGACCGAGCAGATCGGGCTGACCAAGCTCTACAACGCCGTCGACGAGGGCGCCTGGACGGATCTCAAGGTGCTGCACCGGGAACTCGACGAGGCCGTCGTCGACTGTTACGGCTGGCCGAAGACCGTGGCTCAAGACGACGCGGAACTCGTGCGACTGCTGACCGAGCGCAACCGCGAGATCGTCGAGGAAGGCCGGGCGTACGCGCCGTTCGGGTGACTCACCCGGCGTCGAGAAGCGCGACGTCCTCTGACGATTGCGCAGCGCGCATCACCGGGCGCGTGACGGCCAGCGCGGTGACCACGAACAGGAGCCCGGCGACGGCGAAGACGGTGTCGACCGGTCCGAACGTCGTGCCCAGGGCGTGGACGTCGAGGCCGCGCAGCGCGGTGCTCACCAGCCACCCCGCGGCGGTGATCGCCATCAGGTCGGCGATCGTGGGGAACACCTGCAGCGCCACCGACGTCCGGCCTAGCAGGTGTTCGGGCACCGTGCGCATGAAGAGCGGCATGAACGTCGTGTTGAGCGCTGCGATCGGGATCGCGAGGACGACGTAGAGGATCAGTGCTCCCGGGAGTGACGTTGTACGTGAGTACGCGACCATCACGAGACCGGCCAGGAGCAGACCCGAGACGAAGATGCGGGGCGCGCCGAGCCGACGCTCGAGCCAGGGCGCCGCGGCCATGCCGGCGATCATCCCGACCGCGAACGCGGTGTTGAGGAAGCCGAGTAGGGCCGCACGTTGGTGGAGCACGTCGGTCACGAAGAAGACCTCGAGCACGTTGACCGCGCCGGTGCCGAGGCTGGCGACGCTGATCGCCGCCGTGAGCGAGACCAGCAGCGGGTTGCCCAGGAGGACCCGCGCCCCTTCCCCTAGTGACGCCCAGAACGACTGGCCCGTGGCTTCAGTCGAGGGTGCGGAGTCCCAGGTGACGAGCCCGAGGAGGACCGACGAGACGAGGAACGAGACGGCGTTGATCGCCAGCGCCCAGCCCACTCCGGCGGTGAACAGGAGGGGAGCCGCCAGGGGAGGGCCGACGATGAGGACCACGTTGTTGGCCGCCCCCTGCACCGAGAAGGCCGACGTGCGCAGCCGGTCGGGGATGGTGCGGGCGATCATCAGCAAACGCGCCTGGAGGAAGAACTGACCGGCTCCGTTGGTGACTGCGATCGCGGCGTAGATCCAGACCAGGCGAAGGACCGTCGGCAGCCCGTCGTACGCCGCCAGCGGGAGCAGGCTGCCGATGGCGGCGGCCTGGACCAGGTTGCTGACCACCTGCGTGCGGTGAGCGTCGTGGCGGTCGACGAAGGCGCCCGCGAGCGGACCGACCACGAGGATCGGGAGCGCCGCCGCCAGCATCACACCGCTCACGGCGGCCGGCGCCCAGCTCGTGCCACGCGCCAGGTCGGTGCTGATCCAGAGGACGACGGTGAGGTCGAAGACGACGTCGCCGAGTCGCGAGACGACCGAGGCCGGGAAGGCGTAGCGCCAGGCCGGGATGCGCCACAGCCGGACCGTGGCGTCGTCGGTCGCGAGCTCGGTCACGCCGCGATTCTGGGGTCCACAAGAAGTTTGCGCAAGAGAGTTGCGCAAATTTTCTGAGTGTTTCTCCTATGGTGGGTGCATGGCCGACCAGCAGCGGGAACAGGCGCTCCGGATCGAGGACCCCAAGGCATGGCGCGCCCTCGCCCATCCGGTGCGGCTGCGGATCATCGAGCATCTGTGGATGCGGCGGTCGGTGCGGGCCAAGGACCTCGCCGAGTCGCTGGGCGAGCCGGCCAACAGCATCAGCTTCCACCTGCGCCAGCTCGCGCGGTTCGGGTACGTCGAGCCCGACGACGATCGGGAGAGCACCGATGCCCGCGAGCGCTGGTGGCGCCCCACGAACCCGACCGGATTCTCGATCGAGGAGGAGGACCACCCGGACGTCCAGGCGCTGACCGACCTGTTCCGGCAGCAGGCCCGCGACCGCCTCGAGGACTGGTTCACCGCCGTGAGGTTGCCCGAGTCGAGCTGGGACCGCCCGCCCCGAACGGCGAACTTCAGCCTGCACCTGCTCCTCACCGAGGAGGAGCGCGACCGGTTCCTCGACGAGCTCGGAGAGGTCCTGACCAGATGGATGCAGGTGTCCCAGGACGCGCCCGACGACAAGACCGGCGAGCGCGAGGAGTACGTCATGGTGGGGTACGCCGCACCGCAGTGGGCCTACGACGAGGCCCGGCGTCGCCGTACGGGTGGTGGCTGATTGCCAGGCCACCTCGCGAGCAAGCTCGCTTCGGTCTCGTTGCGGTCCTTACGGCCCGGCTGACGCCGGTCCGGAAGAGTCCTCACTCGGGCATGGCCATGAGCCGCTCGCCGGCCCGGCGGACCAGCGCCACGAACTGGCGGGTCGTCATGGTGTGCACCCCGTCCGGGACAAAGCCGACCTGCGCGACAGCACCCCCGGACCGGACGATGCCCATGAAGAACGTGACCGTCTCCTTGTCGCTCACCTGGGTACGCACCCGCCACGCGGCCCACGCTGGGCCGCGGGCGAGTCGGAACACCTTGGTGCCGAGCTCGCGGTGCGAGCAGGAGGCGAGCCGGCCGCGGACCTTCTCGACGAAGGACTTCGCCCGGGCCACGGGAAGCCGGCCTGTGGTCTCGGTGATGCCGAACGACGCCGCCAGGTGCCCGCCGGGGACGAGGAACGAGCGGGTGGCCGCGTGCCGCCAGCCGTGACCGCGGAAGCTGCTCCGGTCGCACCCCGTCGCGGCCACGTTCTGCACCGCCTGCTTCGGTGTGGTGCCGACCCACGGCCGGTGGACCCGCGCCGCGGGCGGGAGGTCGAGCTCGCTGAGCATCATCCGCGGTGAGCCTGCGGGCGGCACCGGCATCGCGACAGCCTGAGGCAGCGCCGAGCAATGACCCCCCGGAGTGCTGCCGCACAGGTCGTCGACCGCCGACACGAGCAGACGCAGGTTGCCGGCCAGGTCGGGCGGGTGCGTTCCGGAGGTCCGGGTGAGTGTCAGGGTGTTGATCCGTCCGGTCCGCGCCACTCCCAGGACGAACGTCGCCTCGGGCCGCGCCCAGCTGCGGAGGACGTACTGCTGCGCGTCGTCACCGAGGCGCTGGATGCGGCGTACTGCGAGCAGCTGCATCCGGGGGACCGAGCAGCGAGCGAACCAGCGGTTGGCCGCCGCGAAACCGGCGCGGGCGGCGGCCTCGTCGGCGGAGAGCTCCATGGTCTGCACGACCGCGAGCTGTGGCTTGCCCTTCACGTGGCGGGCCGTGAAGTTGCGGACCAGCGCCGTCGTCGCCTTCGGGTCGGCGTTGGCGCTCCGCTGGCAGGGGAACGTCGTACCCTGCTGCGGGTCGGTGCCGGTGATCCGCCACGACCGCCCGTGGACCGCCCGACCGAGCTGGGCCTTGGAGACCATGGACGACGGTGTGATCACCACGGACGCCGGCGGTTCCTGCCCCGCCTCGGTCCTGCTCGTGGGGACCGACTGCAGCCGGTCGCCGGCAGCCGCCAGGGTCGGGTGCACGCCGTGTCCGTCGACGACCACGAAGCCGCTGAGCACCAGGCCGGCGACGACGAGACCGGCTCCTGCGAGTGCATGCGTACGCCGGCGCGTGCTGCCGGCGCGGCGGATGATGGTCGCCCGGGGCCAGCGCTGATGACCGCAGTGCTCGCCGAGCCGCTCGAGCTGAGACCGTACGTCGGACGGCGGGATCTTGCGTTGCGAGGCGAACCGGGCCGCGGCTGTCTCGAGCCGCTTCTCCACGTCGTGGAGCGTGACTCCGACCTCGCGGGCCGTCTCCTGGCGGGAGACGCTGGTCAGCTGGTCGAGCAGGAGTGCCTTCCGCGAGACGACGGGCAGCTTCGCGAGTGCGTCCAGCGTCGCCCTGACCTCCGGGTCGAGCTTGCGGTCCCGATGCCAGATGCGGGCAGTGTGTCGCCGCTGCGCATGGCTCCAGACGTGCGACCGGAGCCAGGCGTCGGGGTCGTCGAACCGTTTGATCTTCGGCCAGTGGTGCCAGGCCGCGATGAAGGAGTCACGCACCGCGCCACGTGAGGCCGGCAGGTCGCCGGTGAGCGCGAAGGCCAGCACCAGCAGCCGGCCGCGGCTCCCGGCGTAGTAGGCGTCGAACCGCTCGGCATCGGACATGGCGCCGACCACGGTACGAGCCCGGTGTGCGCGCCGCCAATCACCGTCAGTCACCGCGAGTCACCGCGAGTCACCGCGAGTCACCGCGAGTCACCGCCAGTCACCGCAATCGCCTCGCGGTCGACCGAGCCGAGCCGTGGGCCCGGCGTGGCAGCACCGATCCCGCTGCTCGTGCGGGTGATGATGAGCGGACCATGACCTCCCTGCTTCCCGCTCCGCGACGTACGCGTTCGGGGGACGACCGGGCGGACGCCGCCCATCGCCGGCCCCTGGTCCTGCTCGCCGCGCTGGCCGGCGTCGCCGCGGCGTGCTCGACGCTGGTCGTGTGCCTGGCCGGCGGCGTGGTCGGCTGGTTCCTCACCGATGCGGGGGCGCACGGCGCACCCCGCGACGGGCTGAGAGTCGGCGCGCTCGGCTGGTTGATGGCGCACGGGGCCGGCGTCCACGTCGAGGGCACCGCGATCACGGCGGCACCGCTCGGACTGACCCTGCTGGCCGCGGTGGTGGTCTGGCGACTCGGACTCCGCCTCGGCGACTCGGTCTCGGGTCACGGCCCGGACGCCGATGCGATCGCCGACGGGATGCGTGACTGGACCGTGGCCTCGGCCACGGGCGTCCTCACCCTCGGGTACGCCGTCGTCGTGGTCGCGACCCACCATCTCGCGGCAACGCCCGCGACCTCACCGTCGCTGCTCCGGGTCCTGGCCTGGACCGTCCTGCTGTGCGGCGCCGTCGGCGGTTGCGGGGTCGCGGTCGGGTCCGGCCGGGCCGCGATCTGGACGTCGTTCCTGCCGATCTCGCTGCGCGCGGCCGCTGCCGGGGCCTGGCGGGTCCTGGTCTGGTACGCCGCCGCCTCGGCGGTCGTCCTCGGTATCGCGCTCGTCGTCGACTGGGACGCGGCCGTCAACGTGATGTCCCAGCTCCACACGAGTCCCGGCGCCGCCACCCTGCTGATCGGGCTCTGCCTGCTGGTGACACCCAACGCCACCCTCTTCAGCGGCTCCTACCTGCTCGGCCCGGGCTTCGCCGTCGGCTCCCACACCGTGGTCACGCCGACGGCCGTGGTCCTCGGTCCGCTGCCGATGTTCCCCCTGCTCGCGGCCCTGCCCGATGCCGGACCGAGCCCCGGTTGGACCCCGGCCCTGCTCGCGCTGCCGCCGCTGGTCGCCGCGATCGGGGTCTACCGCACACTGCGCCGCTACCCGACGTCCCGCTGGGACGAGGCGGCGCTGCGCGGCGCGGGGGCGGGCCTGCTGTGTGCGGTCGGCTTCGCCGTCCTGGCCGCCCTGTCGGGCGGGGCGGTCGGACCGGGCCGGATGGCCGACGTCGGCCCCTTCGCCTTCCAGGTCCTGCTTCACGGTGTCGCGACGTTCGGCGTCGGCGGCCTCGTGGGCGCCTTGGCCGCAACGGCGCTCACCCGGCGCCGGGCCGACTGACCGGTCGGCCCCAAGAGGCTCAGCGCGCCCGGGTCACCATCACCGGCTGGAAGCCCACCCGCACCGTGCCGGCGGCGCGTCGAGCGACGCTGCGCCCCAGAACCCGACCGGCGACAGAAAGTGCCCGGGCCGACGCGGGCAGGTGCACGCGGACCCGACGGTGGGGGTTCCAGTAGATGGTCCGGACACCACCGCGGTACCGCACCGTGCAGCGATAGGTGCCGTGGCGTCCGGCGGCGCACGGCCGGCGCCCGTGGGTGCCGACCAGCCGCCCCCGCAGCCAGGCGCGAGCCGTGCCGACGGCCCGGCCGGCCGGGGTGACCCGGTCCCACTCGCCCGGCACCGTCAGCAGGGTGTTGCCGAGGGTTCCGCCGCCGGCGACCGTTCGCCAGTCGTAGCGGTACCAGAAGACCCGTGCCAGTCCATCGGCGGCTCCCAGCAGATAGGTCCGCAGCACGTTCGCGACCTGGCGCCGCTGCGAGATCGGCGTCGCCGGAGTGACGCCGGGGCCGCCACCGGCCACGCCGTAGTTCACCTCGGTGGCCCAGAGCTTCTGGTGCCGCGGTACGCCGGCGTGGGCGAGCCGGTGTCGGATCCGCCCTACGAGGGCCATGGCGTCCTCCGGACCACCCGTCCGGTCGCCGTACGTCGCCTTGGGGTAGATGCTGATCGCGTTCGCGTCGACGTACCGCCACACGTGGTACCCACGAACGCGCTGCCGCTCGTACGACGAGAGCCACCTCCGCTGGTACGGCAGCCGGATCGCGAAGGACGGAGCGACGACTTCGGCGCCGGGGTCGACCTGGCGGCGGACCCTGGCGACGACCGCCGTGAGCTGCGCGAGCTGCTGCGGCGTACCGGTCCAGAAGGCGGACACGTTGCCCTCGTTCCACACCTGGTACGCCGCGATGCCGCGCTCGCCGTCGAAGCTGCGGTACCGGGTCATCACCGCGCGCACGTATCGGGCGTAGTCGTCGAGGTCGGCCGGCGCACTGGTGGGCTCGGCGCTGTAGAACGACGGTGTCATCGCCAGCACGAGCGTGACCTCGACGTGATGGGCTTGCGCCGCGGCGACCAGGGAGTCGAGTCGGTCCCAGTCGTAGACGCCCGGGGCGGTCTCGACGTCCTGCCAGGTGACGCCGGCGTCCCACAGCCGCAGCGAGCCGAAGCGGACGTGCCCGTAGGCCCGGCCGGAGCCGTCGTGGAGCCCGAAGAACGCGCGGGAGACGTGGACCTTCCGGGTCCTGGCGTGGTGGGCCCGACCCTGCTGGACCCGGCCGGCGTGGGTCGAACCGGCGTGGGTCGAACCGTCCTGGGCGAGCGCCGCGGGCGCGGTGGCGGTGGTCGCGACGACAGGTGCGGCGAGCGCGATGACGGCGAGGAGCGTCGACCAACGGCGGGGCCTCGAGCCCGGGGTCACGGTCACGGGGGTTGACCTTCCTGTCGTCCCCCCGGATCGGGTGGTCCCCCCGGCGCGTCATGAAGGCGACGATGGCGCGTCCTGGTAGCGAAGCACCGGACGGCGTCCGGTGAAGCGGGATCGCCCGGAATGGCCCATCCGGGTGACGTCCGGTAGCCCACCCGGACCGGTCACGCCTGCCCCGGTCGGGTCAGTCGAGACCACCCGATCGGACCAGACGCCTAGACTCCGCGGGTGCCGACGTCTCGTGACTCCCACCCCGCGGTCGACCCCGGGAGCACGCTTCGCGTCGTGGTCCTGGTGTCCGGCTCGGGGACGAACCTCCAGGCGCTCCTCGACGCCGCAGCGGATCCGGCGTACGGCGCGGACGTGGTGGCGGTCGGCGCCGACCGGGACGGCATCGAGGGTCTGGTCCGAGCCGAGCGAGCCGGCATCCCTACCTTCGTGCACCGGGTCAAGGACTTCGCAGATCGAGCCGCCTGGGATGCCCGGCTCACCGCGTCCGTGTCGTCGTACACCCCCGACCTGGTGGTCTCCGCCGGCTTCATGAAGCTGGTCGGCGAGCGGTTCCTGGCGGCGTACGCCGGTCGGTTCCTCAACACCCACCCGGCGCTGTCCCCGTCCTTCCCCGGGATGCACGGGCCCGCCGAGGCCCTCGAGTACGGCGTGAAGGTCACCGGCTGCACGCTGTTCGTCGTCGACGCGGGTGTCGACACCGGCCCGATCGTGGCGCAGCAGGCGGTGCCGGTCCTCCAGGACGACAGCGTCGAGTCGCTGCACGAGCGGATCAAGCAGACCGAGCGCCTCATGCTCGTGGACGCCGTCGGACGGATCGCCCGTGAGGGGTTCCGGGTCGAGGGCCGGGTCGTGCGATTCGGGGCGTTAGGGTGATCGCACACGACTGGCGCAGGTGGGCAACCACCGGGGAGTGACGTCACCGAGCATCGACCGCCTGGGTGCCCGGACCGCCCGACGAGCGCAGGAGTGACCCCGATGAACGACGCTGTCGACCAGATCCCGATCAAGCGCGCACTGGTCTCCGTGTACGACAAGTCCGGCCTCGACGACCTGGTCCGCGGCCTCGCAGACGCCGGCGTCGAGCTGGTCTCGACCGGCGGTTCGGCCGCCCGGATCGAGTCGCTCGGCCTCCCGGTGACCAGGGTCGAGGACCTCACCGGCTTCCCCGAGTGCCTCGACGGGCGGGTGAAGACCCTGCACCCCAAGGTGCACGCCGGCATCCTGGCCGACCGACGCCTCGAGTCCCACGTCCGACAGCTGGCCGACCTCGGGGTCGAGCCGTTCGACCTCGTGGTCTCCAATCTCTACCCGTTCGTGCAGACCGTGACCTCCGGGGCCTCACCCGACGAGTGCGTCGAGCAGATCGACATCGGCGGCCCCTCGATGGTGCGCGCCGCGGCCAAGAACCACCCCTCCGTCGCGATCGTCACCTCGCCGGACCGGTACCCCGACGTCCTGACCGCACTGGCCGCGGGCGGCTTCACACTCGAGCAGCGCAAGCGGCTGGCCGCGGAGGCGTTCGCCCACACCGCGGCGTACGACGTCCAGGTGGCGTCGTGGATGGGCAACGTCTTGACCGACACCGGTGACGGGACCGGGTTCCCGGCGTTCACCGGCGCCACCTGGGAGAAGAAGGCGGTGCTCCGCTACGGCGAGAACCCGCACCAGCCGGCCGCCCTCTACACCCACTGGCGGGGTGGCCTCGCCGCGGCCGAGCAGCTGCACGGCAAGGAGATGTCCTACAACAACTACGTCGACACCGACGCCGCCCGCCGGGCCGCGAACGACTTCGCCGAGCCGTCGGTGGCGATCATCAAGCACGCCAACCCGTGCGGCATCGCCACCGGTACCGACGTCGCCGAAGCGCACCGCAAGGCTCACGCCTGCGACCCGGTGTCGGCGTTCGGCGGCGTCATCGCCGTGAACCGTCCGGTGTCGAGGCAGATGGCCGAGCAGGTCGCCGAGGTGTTCACCGAGGTGATCGTGGCGCCCGACTACGAGGATGGCGCCGTCGAGGTGCTGGCCGCCAAGAAGAACCTCCGGATCCTGCGCTGCCCGGTCGACGAGCACCCCGACCCCGTGGAGTTCCGCGGGATCTCCGGCGGCGTCCTCATGCAGCGGGTCGACCACGTCGACGCGCCCGGGGACGAACCGGCGACGTGGACGCTCGTCACGGGAGAGCCCGCGCCGGATGACGTGCTCGCCGACCTCGCGTTCGCGTGGAAGGCGTGCCGGGCGGTGAAGTCCAACGCGATCCTGCTCGCCCAGGACGGTGCGTCCGTCGGCATCGGCATGGGTCAGGTCAACCGGGTCGACTCGTGCCGGCTCGCGGTCTCTCGGGCGGGAGAGCGGGCGGCCGGCTCGGTCGCGGCCTCCGACGCGTTCTTCCCGTTCGAGGACGGGCCGCAGATCCTCATCGACGCAGGCATCCGGGCGATCGTGCAGCCCGGAGGCTCGGTCCGTGACGAGCTGACGGTCAAGGCCTGCCAGGATGCGGGGGTCACGATGTACCTCACCGGCACACGGCACTTCTTCCACTGATCGGGGCACGATCCATGACCGCACGCATCCTCGACGGCACCGCCACGCTCCGGGTGATCAAGTCCGAGCTGGCCGAGCGGGTCGCCAAGCTGAAGGAACGCGGGATCACACCCGGCCTGGGCACGGTGCTGGTCGGCGACGATCCCGGCTCGCACTGGTACGTCGGCGCCAAGCACAAGGACTGCGCCTCGATCGGCATCACCTCGATCAGGCGCGACCTGCCCGCGACCGCCACGCAGGCCGACGTCGAGGCCGTCATCGACGAGCTGAACGCCGACCCGGCCTGCACCGGCTTCATCGTCCAGCAGCCGACGGGGCTGGACGAGTTCGCGCTGCTCTCCCGCGTCGACCCGGGCAAGGACGTCGACGGGCTGCACCCGGTCAACCTCGGCAAGCTGGTGCTGGGCGAGGCCGGACCGTTGCCATGCACCCCGGTCGGGGTCATCGAGCTGCTACGGCGCCACGGGGTCGCGATCGAGGGCGCGGAGGTCGTGGTGGTGGGCCGTGGGATCACCGTCGGGAGACCGCTGGGCCTGCTGCTGACCCGGCGTACCGAGAACGCGACGGTGACCCAGTGCCACACGCGCACTCGCGACCTGGCCAAGCACGTGCGTGACGCCGACATCGTCGTGGCGGCGGCGGGTGTCCCGGGCATCATCTCCGGCGACATGGTCAAGCCGGGCGCGGCGGTGCTGGACGTCGGTGTCTCGCGGGTCGACGGCAAGATCGCCGGAGACGTCGCCGCCGACGTGGTCGAGGTCGCCGGCTGGATCTCACCGAACCCGGGCGGGGTCGGCCCGATGACGCGGGCGATGCTGTTGACCAACGTCGTCGAGATCGCGGAGCAGGAGGCAGACTGAGGGTGACGGAGGTGGACGTGGAGCTGCGCGAGCCCGAGCCCGAGCCGGAGCCCGAGCCGGAGCCGGAGCCCGAGCCTGGGCCCGACCTCGAGCCTGCGGTCGACGACGTCCCTCCCGAGTCGGCCGAGCCCGAGGGCCGGCGCTACCCGTCGACCATCGGCGGGGCGATCTACCTGCTGGTGCTGGCGGTCTCCGCGGTCGGCCTCGTGGTCGTCGCGCAGGGGCACTGGCGTGCCGGCGTGAAGTGGATCGCCTCCGCCCTGCTGTTCGCCGCGCTGGTCCGGCTCGTGATCCCGGCGCCGCAGGCCGGGATGCTGGCGGTACGCCGCCGCGTCATCGACGTACTCGTCCTTGCGCTGGTCGGGGCCGCCCTGTGGTTCCTGTCCACGAGCATCCCCAACCAGCCCCCGCTCTAGCGCTCAGCCTGATCGCAAGCCCGGCCGAGGGTCGTCAGATGAGTCCGAGGTGGGTGACTGCGTCCTTCTCGTCGGCGAGCTCGGCGACGGTGGCGTCGATCCGACCACGGGAGAACTCGTCGATCTCCAGGCCCTGCACGATCGACCAGTCGCCGTTCGACGTGGTGACCGGGAACGACGAGATCAGGCCCTCCTGGACGCCGTAGGAGCCGTCGGAGCGCACCGCCATCGACACCCAGTCGCCGTCGGCGGAGCCGTGGAGCCAGTCGCGGGCGGCGTCGATGGTGGCCGAGGCGGCCGAGGCGGCCGAGGACGACCCGCGTGCGTCGATGATCGCGGCGCCGCGCTTCGCGACGGTGGGGATGAAGGTGTTCTCCAGCCAGTCCTGGTCGCCCACGGCCTCGGCGGCGTTCTTGCCCCCGACCTCGCAGTGGAACAGATCGGGGTACTGGGTCGCGGAGTGGTTGCCCCAGATCGTCATCTTCTTGATCTCGGTCACCGCTGCGCCGGTCTTCTGCGCGAGCTGTGAGATCGCACGGTTGTGGTCGAGCCGGGTGAGCGCGGAGAACCGCTCCTGCAGGATGTCAGGGGCGTTGGTCATCGCGATCAGGGCGTTGGTGTTGGCCGGGTTGCCGGTGACTCCGATGCGTACGTCGTCGGCCGCGACGCTGTTGAGCGCCTTGCCCTGGGTGGTGAAGATCGCGCCGTTCGCCTCGAGCAGGTCGCTGCGCTCCATCCCCGGCCCGCGGGGCCGCGCGCCGACCAGCAGGGCGAGGTTCACGCCGTCGAAGATCTTCCCTGGGTCGGCGCCGATCTCGACGCGGGCCAGGGTCGGGAAGGCACAGTCGTCGAGCTCCATCACCACACCCTCGAGGGCCTTCAGCGCCGGCTCGATCTCGAGCAGCCGCAGCTCGACCGGGCGGTCGGCGCCGAGCAGGGACCCGCTCGCCAGGCGGAACAACAGGCTGTAGCCGATCTGGCCGGCGGCGCCGGTGACGGCGACCTTGAGCGGGGTTGGGCTCACGAGACTTCTCCTCCTCGCTGACGATGCTCGTGACGCTAGCAGCGGAACCGCGGTCGCCTTCAGCCGGGCTGGCATGCTGCTGGCATGACGCGTGGGGCATCTCGGACGGCGCGCGCGTCGGCCCCGTTGGTCGCTCGTTCAGTGGTCGTACTGTCCTTGGTCGCGGGCGTCCTGGCCGGGTGCGGTGCGTCTCCGAAGTCGATCGGTCCCGCCGGCATCGACGGACTCACCATCCCCACGCCGAGCCCCGACCCGGCCGACTTCACCGGGGCAGCGCAGAACGCGTGGTTCCCCCTCGAGCCCGGCACCCGGTGGACCTACCGCCGCTACACGCCGTACGGCGAGCAGTCGGTCTTCGCGACCGTCTTGCGGCATCGGCGCACGATCGCCGGTGTCCCGACCACTGCCGTTGAGTGGCAGATCAGGGCGCGGGGCCGGGAGCGCACCGTGATGGTCCGCTGGTACGCGGTCGACCGCACCGGCAACGTCTGGTGGTTCGGCCAACGGGTCTCGCACGGCCCGGTACTCGACCGGCTCGCGCCCCGCTCGTGGGAGGCCGGCCACCGGGGCGCCGAGGCCGGTCTTATTCTCACCGCCACCCCGCGCGAGGGCGACGGGTACGAGAACGCACACCAGACCCATGTCGTCGAGCGCCGGTCGACGGTCGTCTCGCTCGACGGCACCGCCGCGACCCCGACCCGCACCTACCGTCACACCGTGGTGACCCGCGATCTCAGCAGCCTGGCGCCCCTGCACGACGTACAGACCTTCTACTCCCGTGGCCTGGGCATGATCGGCCAGCAGGACACCAAGGCGATCAGCACCAGCCTGGCCCTCGTGCGGATGAGCCGCGGATCGTCCTGACCGGTGAAGTCGCCGAGCGCGGCCTCGGCCGCAGCCCCCGGTTTGCCCGACGTCTGCCGCGCTGACTAGCGTCCTGAGGGTGTCCGAGACTGCCGCGATCATCTACACCCAGACCGACGAGGCGCCGCTGCTGGCGACGTACTCCTTCCTCCCGATCATCCAGGCGTACGCCGGGCAGGCGGGCGTGGCGGTCGAGACCCGCGACATCTCGCTGGCGGGACGGATCATCGCCCAGTTCCCGGACCGTCTGACCGACGAGCAGCGGCTCGGCGACGCGCTCGCCGAGCTCGGCGAGCTGGCGCTGCGACCGGAGGCCAACATCATCAAGCTGCCCAACATCTCCGCCTCGATCCCGCAGCTCAAGGCGGCGGTCGGCGAGCTCCAGGAGAAGGGTTACGACCTGCCCGACTACCCCGACAGCCCGTCGAACGACGACGAGAGGGACGTCCGTGCGCGCTACGACAAGGTCAAGGGCAGCGCGGTCAACCCGGTCCTCCGTCAAGGCAACTCCGACCGTCGGGCTCCCGAGTCCGTCAAGGGCTACGCCCGCACCCATCCCCACTCGATGGGCGCCTGGAGCCCGGACTCCAGGACCAACGTCGCCCACATGACGGCAGACGACTTCTGCTCCTCCGAGAGGTCGGTCGTCGTCGAGCGGGCCGGTGAGCTCCGCATCGAGCTGGTCGCCGACGACGGCTCGACCACCGTCCTGCGCGAGGGCATCGCGGTCCTGGAGGGCGAGGTCGTCGACGCCACCGTCATGCGGGTTGCCGCCCTGCGCGAGTTCCTCACCGAGCAGATCCGCCGGGCCGAGGACGACGGTGTGCTGTTCTCGGTGCACCTGAAGGCGACGATGATGAAGGTGTCCGACCCGATCATCTTCGGCCACGTCGTCCGCGCGTTCTTCCCCCAGCTGTTCGCCGAGCACGGCGAGGCGCTGGCCGCGGCCGGGCTGTCGCCCAACGACGGCCTCGGCGCGATCCTCAACGGGGCCGAGTCGTTGCCCGACGGCGAGGCGATCAAGGCCGCCGTGCAGGCACGACTCGCCGAGGGCCCCGAGCTCGCCATGGTCGACTCCGACCGCGGCATCACGAACCTCCACGTCCCCTCCGACGTGATCGTCGACGCCTCGATGCCCGCGATGATCCGCACCAGCGGCCACATGTGGGGCCCCGACGGTCAGGAGGCCGACACCCTCGCGGTGATCCCGGACTCGTCGTACGCCGGCATCTACCAGGTGGTACTCGACGACTGCCGTGCCCATGGCGCGTTCGACCCGGCCACGATGGGCTCGGTGCCCAACGTCGGGCTGATGGCCCAGGCCGCCGAGGAGTACGGCTCGCACGACAAGACCTTCGAGATCCCGGCCACCGGCCAGGTCCGCGTGCTGGACCAGGACGGCACGGTCCTGCTGGAGCACACGGTCGCCGCCGGCGACATCTGGCGCGCCTGCCAGACCAAGGACGTCCCGATCCGCGACTGGGTGCGGCTCGCTGTCGACCGGGCCCGGGCGAGCGGCGTACCTGCGGTGTTCTGGCTCGACGCGGACCGCGCGCACGACGCGCAGCTGATCGAGAAGGTCAACGCCTACCTGCCCGAGCACGACACCGAGGGGCTCGACATCCGGGTCCTGAAGCCGACCGACGCGATCGCGTTCTCGCTGGAGCGCATCCGCAAGGGCGAGGACACGATCTCGGTCACCGGCAACGTGCTGCGCGACTACCTCACCGACCTGTTCCCGATCCTCGAGCTCGGCACCAGCGCCAAGATGCTCTCGATCGTGCCGCTGATCAACGGCGGCGGTCTGTTCGAGACCGGTGCCGGCGGCTCAGCGCCGAAGCACGTGAAGCAGCTCCTCAAGGAGGACTACCTGCGCTGGGACAGCCTCGGCGAGTTCCTCGCCCTGGCCGCGTCGTTCGCCGAGTACGCCGCGGCGAACGACAACCCGCACGCCCGGGTCCTGGGCGAGACCCTCGACCGCGCGACCGGCACGTTCCTCGACGAGAACAAGGCCCCGGCTCGCAGGGTCGGGTCGATCGACAACCGCGGCTCGCACTTCTACCTGGCGATGTACTGGGCCCAGGAGCTGGCGCGACAGGACGACGACCCGGAGCTCGCAGCGGCGTTCAAGGGCCTGGCCGAGACGCTGACCCAGAACGAGCAGACCATCAACGACGAGCTCATCGCGGTCCAGGGACACCCCGTCGACCTCGGCGGCTACTACCGTCCCGACGCCGACAAGGCGACCGCCGTGATGCGCCCCTCGCAGACGTTCAACGACGCGCTCGCCGCCCTGTGAAGGCCGTGCTCGTCCTCCTGCTCCTCGTGATCGGGGCGATGGGGGCGTGGTCGATGCTCGACCCGCGGAGCGCGTTCCGCGCCACGCAGGGCCGGATGTTCCGCAACCCGTCGGCGGTGCACCTGAG
>JAICSC010000285.1 GCA_025937085.1 Nocardioides sp. | reverse complement strand
GCCGTGCTCGGCAGCCGGGCCTCACCGGCACAGATCCGACAGTTCGACCACCAGAACGGTCTGGACCGACCGCTCGTCGTCCAGTTCGGGATCTGGCTGAGCCACCTCGTCCACGGCAACCTCGGCTACAGCTACCACCTCAACCAGAGCGTGGCGTCGCTGATCGCGCAGAAGCTGCCGAAGACGATCGTGCTCAACGCGTTGGCGCTGGTGTTCTCGGTGGTGATCGCGATCCCGATCGGAGTCAGCCAGGCGGTGCGACGGAACTCGATGTTCGACTACACCGCGACACTGGTCGGATTCGTCTTCTACTCGACGCCGGTGTTCTTCCTCAGCCTGATGCTGGTGCTGTGGTTCTCGCTAGGGCTGCACTGGTTCCCCGCCCAGGCACCCCAGGGGTCCACCCTCAGCGGCATCCTCTCCCAGCCCTCGGGACTGGTGCTCCCGGTGGCATCGCTGGTGCTGCTCCAGGTGGCGCTCTTCACCCGCTACCTGCGTTCGGCGGTGATGGACAACCTCGTGCAGGACTACGTGCGCACGGCGTACGCGAAGGGAGCCGGGCCGCGCCGCGTCGTCTACGTGCACATCCTGCGCAACTCGCTGATCCCGATGGTGACGCTGCTCGGGTTCGCCCTGCCGGGCATCCTGGCGGGCTCGCTGGTCACCGAGCAGGTCTTCAACTACCCCGGCATGGGGCTGCTCTTCTACCAGGAGGCACAGGCCTCCGACTATCCGGTCCTGCTCGGGATCGTCCTGATCTCCGGCGTGGCGATCGTCGTGGGCAACCTGCTCGCCGACATCGCCTACGCCGTGCTGGACCCGAGGGTGAGGTACTCATGAGCGTCGGTCCGCTCCCGGGTGAGGGCCCCGACCCACGCGAGGTCCCGCAGGCCGGGTCCGATGTCGAGCACACCGGCGGGGAGGTGCTCGGAGCGCACCGGAGCGCGTTCCGTCGCGGGTTGGAGGTGTTCGTCGAGAACCGCCTCGCCCTGCTGGGGCTGGGGATCCTGGTGTTCTTCATCCTGTTCTGCTGCGTGGGCCCGCACGTCTACCACACCGACCAGATGACGTCCCGGCTGATCGACTCGAACCTGCGTCCCGGTCCCGGCCATCCGCTGGGCACGGACTCCAACGGCTACGACGAGCTGGGTCGGCTCATGTACGGCGGGCAGGCCTCGTTGCTGGTCGGGGCCTCGGCCGCCGTGCTGGCCACGGTGGTCGGCACGCTGTACGGCGCCGTGTCCGGCTACGTCGGCGGCATCGTCGACGTGGTGATGATGCGCATCGTCGACGGAGTCCTGGCGATCCCGGCCCTGTTCCTGCTACTGGTGCTCTCCACGATCTACACGCCGGGGCGTCTGGTGATGGTCTTCCTGATCGCCTCCTTGAGCTGGCTCGGTGCGGCACGGCTGATCCGCGGCGAGTCACTCACGCTGCGGGTGCGGGAGTACGTCCAGGCGGTGCGGATGATGGGCGGCGGCAACACCCGCGCCATCGTCCGCCACATCGCGCCGAACGCGATCGGCACGGTGGTGGTGTTCGCGACGTTCACGGTGGCCGACTCGATCCTCATCCTGGCGTTCCTGGGCTACCTCGGACTCGGGCTGCAACCACCCCAGACCGACTGGGGCGCGATGTTGTCGACGGCGACGAACTACATCAACCAGGACTACTGGTGGCTGCTCTATCCCCCTGGCGCGTGCATCATCCTGGTCTGCGTCGCCTTCAACTTCCTCGGCGACGCGCTGCGCGACGCCTTCGAGGTCAGGCTGCAACGCCGATGACTCTCTCGCAGCGGCACGCCGGCCTTCGCCTGACCCCCGCCTCCAGCGAGCCGTTGCTCGTCGTCGAGGACCTGCGCACCGACATCCGCCTGCGCCGGTCGACGGTGCACGCGGTGGACGGAGTGAGCTTCTCGCTGCGGGCCGGGGAGACCCTCGGCCTGGTCGGGGAGTCGGGCTGCGGCAAGACCATGACCGCCCTGTCCCTGATGGGTCTGCTGCCCCACGGAGGCGAGGTCGTCGGTGGCAGCATCCGGCTGGAGGGCCGCGAGCTCGTCGGCGCCGATGAGGCGACGATGCGGAGCCTACGAGGCAACGCGATGGGCATGGTGTTCCAGGACCCGCTGACGTCGCTGAACCCGACGATGACGGTCGGCGCCCAGATCTCCGAGGCGATCCGGCTCCACCGCGACGTCACTCACGACGAGGCGCTGCGGCGTACCGTCGAGGTGCTCGAGCGGGTCGGGATCCCCCGGGCCGCGTCCCGGGTGAGGAACTACCCGCACCAGTTCTCCGGTGGCATGCGTCAGCGGGCGATGATCGCCATGGCGCTCGCATGCAGCCCGCGGTTGCTGATCGCCGACGAGCCCACCACGGCTCTCGACGTCACGATCCAGGCCCAGATCCTCGAGCTCATCGACGACCTGCGCCGGGACCTCGGGATGGCGGTCATCCTCGTCACCCACGACCTCGGGGTGATCGCCGGGCAGGCGGACCGGGTCGCCGTGATGTACGCCGGCCGGCTGGTCGAGGTCGCGCCCACCGAGGAGCTGTACGCCCGGCCGCGGCATCGCTACACCGAGGCGTTGTTCAGCGCGCTGCCCGAGAAGGCCGTGGAGACCAGGGACCGGCTCTACACCATCCCCGGCACCCCGCCGGACCTCACCGACCCGCCCCGTGGCTGCCGGTTCGCCCCACGCTGCCAGTTCGCCGAGGAGGACTGCCGGCGTACCGATCCCGCACTGCTCGAGGTCGCGCACGGCCATCGCGTCGCCTGCTTCCACCAGGTGGGTGTCGAAGGGCATCTCGAGGTCGGCGAGCGCATCCCGGAGCCGGTCGGCATCCGCCGGGACACCGAGGTGCTGCTCGAGCTCGACGGCATCGTGAAGGACTTCCCGCTGAGCGGCGGAGCGTTCAGCCGGGTCCGCGGCCAGATCTCGGCGGTGGCCGGGATCAGCCTCTCGGTGCGTCAGGGGCAGACCCTCGGCATCGTGGGCGAGTCGGGCTGCGGCAAGACCACCACCGGCCGGATCGCCGTCGGACTCGACCAGCCGACCGCCGGAGTGGTCCGGATCGACGGCGACGACGTCTCCGCCGTACGCCGGCGCCGTCGTCGCGAGCTGCGCAACCAGGTGCAGTTCATGTTCCAGGACCCCTACGCGTCGCTCGACCCTCGGATGCGGGTGGGCGCCATCCTGCGTGAGCCGCTGCAGATCCAGCGACGGGGGAACCGGGTCTCCCAGCGCCGGCGGATCGCGGAGCTGATGGACGGTGTCGGACTGCCGAGGTCCGCCCTCGACCGGTACCCGCACGAGTTCTCCGGTGGCCAGCGCCAGCGGATCGGCCTGGCCCGGGCCCTGGCCCTGAGCCCGCGGCTGATCGTCGCCGACGAACCGGTCTCGGCCCTCGACGTCTCCGTCCAGGCGCAGATCCTCAACACCATGAGGCTCCTGCAGCGCGAGCTCGGGCTGACCTACGTCGTCATCTCCCACGACCTCTCGGTGATCCGCTATCTCGCCGACACCATCGGCGTGATGTACCTCGGCAAGCTCGTGGAGGAGGGCCCCAGCGAGGACGTGCACCTGCACCCGATGCACCCCTACACGCACGGCCTGATCCAGACGATCCCGGTCGCCGACCCGCAGCGGGGTCGCCGCAAGCGGGCCGAGGTGAGTGGCGAGCTGCCCAGCGCGGTGGACCCGCCCTCGGGGTGCCGCTTCCGCACGCGGTGTCCGCTGGCCCAGCCCGTCTGTGCCGAGCAGGAGCCGCCGCTGCGCCAGCTGCGCCCGGGCCACCGGGTCGCGTGCCACTTCCCGCTCGAGACCGCGGGCCACAGTCCGCTCGGCCCGGTCAGCCTCGGCGGTCCGCGACCGGCCCCGGGCGGTGGGTCCTCCACCGTTGCGCCTGCGTGAACGGTGGCTGAGCCACCGCCCCGGCCTCAGCCGCCGGCGACCGCCAGCCGGCCCTTGAGCAGCGGCTTGGCGGGATGGGGCCGGTCGCCGAGGAAGGCCAGGCAGGCCTCGATCACGTCGGTGTCGTACGGCGCGAGCTCGCTGTAGCGGACCACCGCGGAGGGCTCGGGGTTGGCGATCAGGGCCTCACGCATCGCGACCGCGACGTACTCCCCGAGCTCGACGAGGGCGGGTGACTCCGTGCCGGGGAGCAGGTCGCCGCCGTAGCGGGCCACGGCCGCCGCCGCGTCGCCATGCCGCAGCGCGTCCAGCACGTCGTCGATGTCGGTAGCGACCGGGAGGGTCAGTCGGTAGGGGCGCGAGGCGAGCTGGCCGCCGAGGGCCGCGCGCAGATGTGACACCTCCGCCTTGAGCGTCGAGAGGGTGACGGCCTGGTCGCCGTACACGAGGGCGTGCAACCGGTCGAGCGAGAGGCCGTCGGGGTGCAGGGCGAGGATCGCGAGGATCTCGGTCTGACGACGGTTGAGGAGCAGCCGGCTGCCGTCGAGGGTGGCCTCGGCGGTGCCGAGCAGCCGGAGCTGGAGCCCGGTGGGCCCGAGCTGCTGGGGCAGCATCGGGTTCGCGGCGGACGGGGGCATCGCCGTCTCGATCAGACGCGCGAGCACGCGTGCGGTCGCCAGCCCGATCGGGTGCGTGCGGTCCCACGTGGTCGAGAGGTCGACGACGCCGAGCTGGGCGCCGGTGATCGGGTCGTGCACGGGCGCTGCCCAGCAGACCCAGTTGTGCACGATCGGCGCGTAGTGCTCGGCGCTGAAGACCATG
>JAICSC010000169.1 GCA_025937085.1 Nocardioides sp. | reverse complement strand
GGCGGAGTTCCTGTTCGACGACGAGCGGGCGATCGTCCGGATCGACATGAGCGAGTACTCCGAGAAGCACTCGGTGGCGCGGCTCGTCGGCGCGCCTCCGGGGTATGTCGGGTACGACGAGGGCGGCCAGCTCACCGAGGCGGTGCGCCGGCGTCCGTACTCCGTCGTCCTGCTCGACGAGGTGGAGAAGGCTCACCCAGAGGTCTTCGACATCCTGCTGCAGGTCCTCGACGACGGGCGCCTGACCGACGGCCAGGGCCGCACGGTCGACTTCCGGAACACGCTGCTGATCCTGACCTCCAACCTCGGCTCGAACTTCCTGGTCGACCCGACCCTGGAGCCGGCGGCGAAGCGCGAGTCCGTGTTGTCGGTGGTGCGGGCGAGCTTCAAGCCCGAGTTCCTGAACCGGCTGGACGAGATCGTGGTGTTCGACGCCCTGACCAGGGACGAGCTCGCCCACATCGTCGATCTACAGCTCGCACTGCTCGAGAAGCGGCTGGCGGTCCGCCGGATCACCATCGACGTGACCGAGGCCGCGCGGACCTGGCTCGCCGAGACCGGCTACGACCCGGCGTACGGCGCCCGCCCGCTGCGTCGGCTGATCCAGTCGGCCATCGGCGACGCCCTGGCGAAGCTGCTGATCGGCGGCGAGATCACCGACGGCGGCAAGGTGACCGTGGACGTCCACGACGGCGAGCTGTCCCTCCAGCCGGCCTGATCGGCCCCGCGAATTCCCCGGCTCAGGCGGGGAATTCTGGGCCCGCCGGGCCGCTCACTCGTCGACGGACTTCGACCACAGGTTGATCCCGGACTCGACGGCGTACTTGTCGATCTCGGTGAGCTCCTCGTCCGTCAGCGGCGGGAAGGACAGGGCGTCCAGGTTGGTATCGAGCTGGGCGACGCTGGATGCGCCGATCACGGCCGACGTCACGCGCGGGTCACGCAGCGCCCATTGCAGCGCCAGCTGGGCGAGCTTCTGGCCGCGCCGCTCGGCGATCGCGTTCAGCGCCCGGACCCGGTCGAGCACCTCCTCGTCGAGACCGGCGATCGTGGAGTCGGAGCGCGCGGCCCGCGAGTCCGCGGGTACGCCGTCCAGGTAGCGGTCGGTGAGGAGTCCCTGCGCCAGCGCGGAGAACACGATGCAGCCCATCCCCTGCTCCTCGAGCTCGTCGAGCAGGTCGGGCTCGATCCAGCGGTTGAGCATGGAGTACGACGGCTGGTGGATCAGCAGGGGAGTGCCGAGCTCGCGGGCGATCGTGGCGGCCTCCTTGGTCTTCGCGGCCGAGTACGACGAGATCCCGACGTACAGCGCGCGGCCGGACCGCACCGCGGTGTCCAGTGCCCCGATCGTCTCCTCGAGCGGGGTGTCCGGGTCGAACCGGTGGCTGTAGAAGATGTCGACGTACGCGAGGCCCATCCGCTCCAGCGACTGGTCGAGCGAGGCCAGCAGGTACTTCCGCGAGCCGCCGCCCTGGCCGTACGGCCCGGGCCACATGTCGTAGCCGGCCTTGGTCGAGATGACCAGCTCGTCGCGGTACGGCGCGAGGTCCTCGCGCATCCAGCGGCCGAAGTTCTCCTCGGCGCGGCCGTACGGCGGCCCGTAGTTGTTCGCCAGGTCGAAGTGCGTCACTCCGCGGTCGAAGGCCCGGCGCAGGATCGCCCGCTGCGACTCCTCGGGCCGGTCGTCGCCGAAGTTCTGCCACAGCCCGAGCGACAGCGGCGGCAGCTGGAGGCCGCTCCGGCCCGCGTGCCGGTAGTCGATGTCGTCGTACCTGGTGTCCGCCGCCTCGTAGCTGGTTCGGGGTGTGCTCATGTCGCCATCCTGCCCTGCGGCAGGGTGACCTCGGCGATGCCCTCCGGCCCCGGGCCGCATGATGCAATGGGGGGCGTGAGCGAGCAGCAGACACCTCAGCCGAGGCCACCACAGGTGACCTTCGCCTGCCTGATCGTGATGCTCGGCTCGGTCTTCGTGGTCCTGCTGATGTGGGACCGCGTCACCAACCTGCACGACCTGGAGACCCAGAAGGCCCTGCAGAGCTTCCTCGACCACTCGGAGGTGAAGGGCGCCGGCCTCGGACTGGGCGACCTGGTCACGATCGTGAAGGTCGTCTCGATGGGGCTGGCCGCCTGCGCGGTCGCGATGGTCGTCCAGGGCTACCAGGCGACCAAGCGCAGCCGAGGTGCCCGACTCGCGCTCACCGTCCTCAGCATCCCGTTGTTCCTGCTGGGTCTGGTCGGCGACGGGTTCGTGTCTTCGGCCGCCGCGACGTTCTGGTGCTCCGGCGTGGTGGCCGCCGTGCTGACCCTCTGGCTCGGACCCACGCGGGTGTGGTTCGGCGACCCGGCACCGTCCCCACCTCAGGCCCCACCCCAGGCCACACCGCGAGTCCCACAGTCGACGCAGACGCCCGGGCAGCCACCCACCACCCCTCACGCGACCGAGCTGCCGACGGGCCTGCCGACACGCCTGCCGACACGACTGGCGGCACCGACGACGCCCGCGGCCTGGACCCCGCCTCCCACCTCGGCGCACGACGTGCGGGCACGCCGCGGCGCCCGGCCCCGCGCCCTGCTCTGGGCCTGCCTGCTCACGTGGGTGTTCACCGGCCTGGCCGGCACCGGGCTCGCGCTCTCGCTGGCGGTGATGAGCCGCGACCCGGACTCCGTCCTCGACGAGATGTACCGGCAGAACCCCGAGCTGGCGGAGCAGGGCCTCACCCAGCAGACGACGCTCGTCGTCCTGTGGGTCATCTCCGCGCTCGTTCTCGCTGCCACGGTCGCTGCCGCGGTGTTCGCGCTGCTGGTCTTCCTGCGCCGTCGCTGGGCGTGGTACGCCCTGCTCGCCTCGGCCGGCGTGGCGGCGGTGGTGTTCCTGGTCGGAGCACTCGGCTCCCCGGTCGCCCTCGTCCTGGTGGGCGCCTCGGTCGCCACCATCGCCTGCCTGGTGCGGCCCGAGGTGCGATCCTGGCTGGTCAGCCGCTGAGGTCGCCGGCCGCCAGCCGCGTCAGCGCCTCCTCGATCACACCGGCCTCCTTGCAGAACGCCCACCTCACGAGCTGGTCGCCGGCTGATGTGTCATGGAACGGCTGGGTCGGGATCGCCACGACGCCGGCTCGTTCCGGCAGCGCCAGGCAGAACTCCATGCCGTCCTTCCACCCCAGCGACGAGATGTCGGTGAGCGCGAAGTAGGTGCCCTCCGGACGGCGTACGTCGAGACCGAGCGCCGTGAGCCCGTCGCAGAGGAGGTCGCGGCGGGCTCGGAGGTCGGCGGCAAGCGCACGCGGCCAGTCCGGCTCGTCATCGAGGGCGGTGGCGATCGCGTGCTGCAGCGGCGCACCGGAGGTGAAGGTCAGCCACTGCTTGGCCGCGAGCACGGCGCCGACCAGCTCGGCGGGACCGGTGGCCCACCCGATCTTCCAGCCGGTGAGGCTGTAGGACTTGCCGGCGCTGGAGAGGGTGAGCGTCCGCTCGAACATCCCCGGCAGGGTCGAGATGGGCAGGTGCTCGTGGCCGCCCGTGTCGTCGGAGAACGTGAGGTGCTCGTAGACCTCGTCGGTGACCACGACCAGGTCGCGCTCGATCGCCAGGTCCGCCACGGCCTGGAGCTCGGCGCGGGACAGGACGGTGCCGGTCGGGTTGTGCGGCGAGTTCAACAGGATGAACCGGGTCCGCGGCCCGACGGCGGCGCGGAGCTCGTCGACGTCGAGGCGGAAGTCCGGCGCGCGGAGGGTGACCGGACGGCGTACGCCACCGCACATCTGGATCATCGCGACGTAGGAGTCGTAGTACGGCTCGAGCACGACGATCTCGTCGCCCGCGTCGACCAACCCGAGCAGCGCGGCGGCGATGCCCTCGGTGCACCCGGTGGTCACCACCACCTGCCGGTCCGGGTCGAGCTCGAGGCCGTAGTGCCGCTGCTGGTGCCGGGCGATCGCCTGCCGGAGCACGGGTACGCCGGGTCCGGGCGCGTACTGGTTCGCGCCGTCGCGCATGGCTCGGTCGGCGGCGGCGATCACCGACGCGGGGCCGTCGACGTCGGGGAACCCCTGCCCGAGGTTGACCGCGCCCGTGCGCAGCGCCAGCGCGGACATCGCGGTGAAGATCGTCGGCGGGATGCCGTCCAGCCGCCGGGCCTGCCTCATGCCCTGCTCATGACTGGGTGCTGTTCCACGCCACGAGCAGCTCCTGCTCGCGCTCGGGCGGCAGTCCCCAGGTGTCGCTGGTCGACTGGTCGGGGTTGGCCAGGGCCCAGGTCAGGGTGTCGCGCACGGTCTCGGCGAACGGCCGGTAGGTCAGGCCGGCCGACCGGGCGCGCTCGGTGCCCATCGCCAGCGACCACTCCGGGGCACCCTCGGTCCACAGCGGGAGCTGGAGTCCGTCCACCCCCTGCTCGACCAGCCAGTCGCCGTCGACCGGCACCAGCCGGGCGTCGCCGGCGACCGCACCGAGCGTCTCGTCGAGGAGTGCTCCGAACGTCGTGTGCGGATGGGCGGCCGTGAACGTCCCGGCGACGCGGCCCTCGGCGAGCCGGACGGTCCACGCCCCCATGTCGCGGGCGTCGATGTACTGCATCGGTGCCTCGGCGGGACCGGGCGCGATCATCGCCCCGCCACGGGCCGCCCGCAGCACCCACCACGGGTAGCGGGCGGTCATGTCGCGCGGGCCCACGACGTACGTCGGGCGGATGACCGTGAGCCCGCCGTCGGCGTACAGCTCGGTGGCGACGTTCTCGCAGGCGACCTTGAGCGGGCCGTAGGTCTCGTTGGTGACCTCGGTGGCGTCCTCGGGTGCGGGTGGGAAGAGCGGCGAGTCCTCGTCGGCGCCCGCAGCGTCGGGCTCCTGGTACACCGAGACCGTCGAGACGAACAGGTGGTGGCCACCCCGGCTGCCGAGGGCGTCGTGCATCGAGCGGACCTGCCCCGGCACGTAGGCGCAGACGTCGATCGTCGCGTCGAAGGTCAGCCCCTCGAGGGCCGAGAGATCGCCGTTGCGGTCGGCGAGCAGGTGCGTGGCAGCCGGAAGCTCGTCGGTGGCATTGCGGTGGAGGAGGGTGACGTCGTGGCCGGCGCCCAGCGCAGCCTCGGCCATGGCGTGGCCGACGAACCGGGTGCCACCGATGATCAGGATCCGCATGCTGGGAGAGTAACCACATGGATCGCACGGCCGACCCCGACCTCGCCCGCGACATCGACGCCCACTGCCGGCTCACCGGCACGTTCACCCTGCGGTCCGGACAGGTGGCCGACGAGTACTTCGACAAGTATCTGTTCGAGACCGACCCCGACCTGCTCGCTCGCGTGGCGGCGGCGATGGTGCCGCTCCTGCCGGAGGGCACCGACCTGCTCGGCGGGCTCGAGATGGGCGGGATCCCGATCGTCACAGTGCTCAGCGCACAGAGCCGGATCCCGGCCCTGTTCGTGCGCAAGCAGGCCAAGACCTACGGCACGTGCAAGCTGGCCGAAGGGCCGGGAGTCTCCGGGCGGCGGATCACCCTGGTCGAGGACGTGATCACCACCGGCGGCGCGGTCCGCAACGCCGCCGCGGCCCTACGCGGGGCCGGCGCGACGGTCGAGACCGTGGTCTGCGCGATCGACCGCTCCCCGGGGGACGACAACCCGCTGGCTGATCTCGGGCTCGAGGTCAGGTCCGTGCTCACCAAGGCCGACCTCGACGCCGTGCTCGGCTGATCCGGGCTGAACTGGGTACGCCGCGGCGCGGGGGTCGGCGTCTCTGCAGGCCCGCAGGCTCTCAGGAGGCCTGGTCGACCGAGACCTTCTCCCGGCGGCGGTTCCTCCGCCACTCATAGCCGATCGGGAGCACGGTGAGCAGCAGCAGCCCGAGGATGACCCAGTCGATCTTGTCGCTGAGCCAGGGGAACGTGCTGCCCAGGAAGTAGCCCAGACAGCTGATGCTGACGACCCAGAGCACCGCCCCGACCAGGCTCCACAGCCAGAACTTCACCCGGTTCATCGCACCGACGCCCGCCACCAGGGTGACGTAGGTGCGGACGAAGGGCACGAACCGGCCGATGACGAGCGCCTGGCTCCCGTGCTCCTCGAAGAACTCGACGGTCCGGTCGAGGTACTTCTTCTTGATGATCCTGCCGTCGTGCCGGCGTACCGGTGGCCCGATCTTGCGCCCGATCTCGTAGCCGGCGACGTTGCCCAGGAACGCCGCGACCACGAAGGCCACGCAGCCGACGAGCAGGCCCAGCAGGTTCGGCCCGCCGGCCAGGTCGAGCTCGTTGGTGGCCACGAACAGACCCACCGAGAACAGCAGGGTGTCCCCCGGCAGGAACGGGAAGAACAGCCCGCACTCGATGAAGACGATGATCAGGCTCAGCCAGATGAACTCGGTGTGGAACTGCTGCAGGAGCCAGTGCGGGTCCATCCACGGGATGCCGAGGAGCAGGGTCTGCAGGCCGGTCACCGGGCGAGCCTACCGAGCGCACCTGGCCAGAACATGAACGACCGCGACGCTCCTGGAGAGTGCCGATGCCCCGGACCGTTAGCGTCGGACGCATGGAGGGTCCGCAGCGCGCGCCGTACGACCCGATGCCGCACGGGCCGGAGGAGGTCGGCGTCGGACCGTGGGTAGGGGAGTGGCCGACCGGCGAGGAGTACGACGAGCGACTGCTCGCCGAGGGTGACCGGCGCAACGTCGTCGACCGCTACCGCTACTGGCGGCTCGAGGCGATCGTCGCCGACCTCGACACCCGGCGGCACGACTTCCACGTGGGGATCGAGAACTGGCGGCACGACTTCAACATCGGCACGATCGTCCGCACGGCGAACGCCTTCCTGGCCGCCGAGGTGCACATCGTCGGCAACCGGCGGTGGAACCGCCGCGGCGCCATGGTCACCGACCGCTACCAGCACCTGCACCACCACGAGACGGCCGCCGACCTGGCGGCGTACCTCGAGTCGTACGACGGTGGCCCGGTGTCCCTGCTCGGCATCGACAACCTGCCGGGCTCGGCGCACCTGGAGGCGATGGTGATGCCCCGGCGGGTCTGCTTCCTGTTCGGTCAGGAGGGTCCCGGGCTCTCGGAGGGGGCCCGCGAGGCGTGCGACGGCACCTTCTCGATCGCGCAGTTCGGCTCGACGCGGTCGATCAACGCATCCGCCGCGGCCGCGATCGCCATGCACACGTGGGTCCGCGCGCACGCCGACCTGAGCCACGAGGCCGCCTGGCGGGGCTGACGCGGGGCTGTTGCGGGGCTGAGGCTGGCGTGAGGCGCGGCTGTGGCGGGGCCTCAGCGCCGGGTCTTGGAGTAGCAGATGACGGCGTGGTCGCCGGACACCTGCCAGTCGATCTTCGACGAGTAGGTCCACCGATAGGGCTTGCCGGCAGCCACGCGGCCGGCGCACTTCGCGCGTGCCTTCCGATTGAGCATCGAGGCGCCCGGGTAGTGGTTCCGGGCGACCACGAACGACCCGGTCGCCCGCCAGCCGTGCCGGGCTGAACAACGGGTGGTGACGATCCGGGAGGTGTCGGCGAGCAGGCACCGGCGGATGCCGTCGCGAAGCCGGCCACTGGGAAGCATCGGCGTCCGGTCGGTGGGAAGCCTCGCCAGCGTGGAGGCC
>JAICSC010000269.1 GCA_025937085.1 Nocardioides sp. | reverse complement strand
CGGCCGTCGTCGGTGATCTTGTCCGGCCCCCACGGGGGCATCCAGACCCAGTTGATGAGGACGTCGTTGACCAAGCCCTCCAGGGCGGTGTTGGTCTGGTCCTCGATCACGTCGGTGAGCGGGCACGCAGCCGAGGTGAGGGTCATGTCGATGACCGCCTTGGTGTCCTCGTCGAGGTGCACGCCGTAGACCAGGCCGAGATCGACGACGTTGATCCCCAGCTCGGGGTCGACGACGTCCTTCATCGCCTCGGTGACGTCTTCGACGGTCGTCGTCGAGGTGCCGGCGCCACCGGGCTCCGACACCTCCGGCAGATCGCCGTGGTCGACAGGGTTCGTGGTCACTGGGCCTCCTCCAGTTGGGCGGTCGTGGTCGCGTCCTTCCAGGCCATCCAGGACAGCAGGGCGCACTTGATCCGGGCCGGGAACTTGGCGACGCCGGCGAACGCGACCCCGTCCTCCAGCACCTCCTCGTCCGGCTCGACCTGGCCCTTGCCCTGCATCAGCGTCAGGAACTCGTCGTGGATCGCCATCGCCTCGTCGACCTGTCTGCCGATCACGAGGTCGGTCAGCACCGACGCGGATGCCTGCGAGATCGAGCACCCGAGAGCGTCGTACGAGACGTCTCCGACCCGCTGTCCGTTCGGGCCGTCCTCGAGATGGACGCGCAGCGTCACCTCGTCACCGCACGTGGGGTTGACGTGGTGGACCTCCGCCTCGAAGGGCTCCCGGAGGCCCTTGTGGTGGGGGTTCTTGTAGTGGTCCAGGATGATCTCCTGGTACAGCGCGTCGAGGTCGGTGCTCATCTCTCAACTCAACCCGAAGTAGCTGCGGGTGTATTCCAGCCCCTCGACCAGCGCGTCGATCTCGGCCGGGGTCGTGTAGAGGTACGACGACATCCGGGTCGAGCTCTGCACGCCGAAGCGGGCGTGGGCCGGCTTCGCGCAATGGTGTCCGGCTCGCACCGCGATGCCGCGCGTGTCGAGGACGGTCGCGACGTCGTGGGGGTGAACCCCGGGGATCTCGAACGAGATGGCTCCGCCGCGCTGTGTCGCATCTGTCGGTCCGAGCACTCTCAGTCCCGGGACTGCCTGCAGGCCTTCGAGCGCGTACGCCGTGATCGCCTGCTCGTGGCGGTGGACGTTGTCCATGCCGAGCACCGAGAGGTAGTCGACGGCAGCGCCGAGACCCACCGCCTCGACGATCGGCGGCGTACCGGCCTCGAACTTGTGCGGGACCGGCGCGTACGTCGACTTCTCCATCGTGACCGTCTCGATCATCTCGCCGCCCCCGAGGAACGGTGGCAGCTGGTCGAGCAGGGAGCGACGCCCCCAGAGCACGCCGACGCCGGTGGGGCCGACGACCTTGTGGCCGGTGAACCCGAGCAGGTCCGGACGCTCGTCATCGGGCATCGACGCGAGGTCGATCGGTAGCTGCGGCGCGGCCTGTGCGGCGTCCAGCATCACCAGGGCACCCACCTCGTGGGCGCGACGGGCGATCTCACCGACCGGGTTGATGGTCCCGAGCATGTTGGAGACCCAGACCAGGGAGACGACCTTCGTCCGTTCGTTGATCAGCTCGTCGACGTTCGACAGGTCGAGCCGCCCGTCGTCGGTGAGGCCGAACCACCGCAGGGTCGCGCCGGTCCGCTCGCAGAGGAGCTGCCACGGCACGATGTTGGAGTGGTGCTCCATCTCGGTGATCACGATCTCGTCACCGGGTCCGACCTGGTGCGGCCCCGGCCACGCCAGCGTGTTCGCCAGCAGGTTCAGCCCCTCGGTGATGTTCTTGGTGAACACGACCTCGTCGCGGTCGGGCGCACCGATGAACGCCGCCACCTTGTCCCGGGCGTCCTCGTACGCCGCGGTGGCCTCGGCACCCAGCTGGTGCATGGCCCGCGCGATGTTGGCGTTGTGTCGCTCGAGGTGGTCGACCATCGTGTCGATCACGACCTGCGGTTTCTGCGAGGTGTTCGCCGAGTCGAGGTAGATCAGCGGTCGCCCGTCGGCGAGCACGCGCGCCAGGATCGGGAAGTCCTTGCGGACGACGTCGAGGTCGGGAAGCAGACCCTCCATCACCTCTCCTCTCGGTTCGGGTGGTTTCGAGACAGGCACCAAGGCGCCTCCCCCAACCACCGGGCGTGCTCAGCCAACGGCCGCGGCGGCGGCGGCCTTCACGTACTTGTCGTAGCCCTCGGCCTCGAGCTGCTCGGCGAGCTCCGGGCCGCCCTCGTCGGCGATCCGTCCGGCGACGAACACGTGGACGAAGTCGGGCTCGATGTAGCGCAGGATCCGCGTGTAGTGGGTGATCAGCAGGACACCCTTGTCCTCCTGACGGCGGAACCTGTTGACGCCCTCGGCGACTATCTTGAGCGCGTCGATGTCCAGGCCGGAGTCGGTCTCGTCGAGCACCGCGACCCGCGGGTTCAGCAGCTCGAGCTGGGCGATCTCGTGACGCTTCTTCTCGCCGCCGGAGAAGCCCTCGTTCACCGAACGCTGCGCGAACGACGGGTCGAGGTTCAGCTGGTCGAGCGCGGTGTTGACATCCTTGACCCAGGTACGCAGCTTCGGCGCCTCACCGTCGATCGCGGTCTTGGCCGTGCGCAGGAAGTTGGCCACGGAGACACCGGGCACCTCGACGGGGTACTGCATGGCCAGGAACAGTCCGGCCCGCGCACGCTGGTCGACGGTCATCGTCAGCACGTCCTGGCCGTCCAGGGTGACCGACCCGGAGGTGATCTTGTACTTCGGATGGCCGGCGATGGAGTACGCCAGGGTCGACTTGCCCGACCCGTTGGGACCCATGATCGCGTGGGTCTCGCCGGACCTGATCGTCAGCGTGACGCCGCGGAGGATCTCCTTCTCACCTGATGTCTCGTCGTCGGTCTTCACCGACACGTGGAGATCCTTGATGTCCAGCACGGTCATTGCGGGGTCACTCCGTTCAGGGTGGTGGTGACGTCGACGTACACGTCGTTGCCGCGTACCTCGACGGGGAAGGTGGCCACCGGCTCGGTGGCCGGGAGCCCGGTCGGCTTGCCGGTGCGGAGGTCGAAGCGAGAGCCGTGGAGCCAGCACTCCACCGTGCAGCCCTCGACCTCGCCCTCGCTGAGGGGGACGTAGGCGTGGGAGCAGGTGTCCTCGACCGCGAACACCTCGTCGCCGTCGCGGGCGATCGCGACGTCCTGGTCGTCGATGGTCGCCGCCACGGCCTCACCTTCGCGGAACTCGTCGAGGGAGCAGGCGCGCTCGAAGCCCATCAGACGGCCTCCTCGACGACGACGTCGGCCTCGATGAGGTTCTTCGCCAGCTCCGCTTCCACGGTCTTCCGCAGCCCGTCCTCGATCTCGGGTACGGCGATCCGCCGGATCAGGTCCTCGAAGAAGCCGTGCAGCACCAGGCGTCTGGCCTCGTCGTCCGAGATGCCCCGGGAGCGCAGGTAGAACAGCTGCTCGTCGTCGAAGCGTGCGGTGGCCGAGGCGTGTCCGGCGCCCTTGATCTCGCCGGTCTCGATCTCGAGGTTGGGCACCGAGTCGGCCTGGCAGCCGTCGGTCAGCACGAGGTTGCGGTTCTCCTCGTAGGTCTCGATTCCCTCGGCGGCCTTGCGGATCAGCACGTTGCCGATCCAGACGGTGTGGGCGCGGTCGCCCTGCAGGGCTCCCTTGTAGAGGACGTGGCTCTTCGTCTTCGGGGCGGTGTGGTCGACGAACAGGCGGTGCTCGAAGTGCTGCCCCGCGTCCGCGAAGTACAGCCCCAGCATCTCGACCTCGCCGCCCGGGCCGGCGTACTCCGCGGTCGTGTCGTGGCGGACGACGTCACCGCCGAAGGTCACGTCGACGTGCTTGAAGCGTGCATCGCGACCGACCATCGCGTGCCGGTGACCGACGTGGACCGCGTCGTCGGCCCAGTCGTCGATGCTGACGACGGTCACCTCGGCGCCGTCCCCGACGACGACCTCGACGTTGTCGGCGAGCGTCGCCGAGCCGACGAAGCGCAGCACGACGGTGACCCTGCTGTGGACGCCGGCCGTGATCACGACGTGCGTGGCGGTCGCGTGCTCGGTGTCGGTGCCGGTCAGGGTGATGACGACGGGCCGCTCGACCTCGGTGTCGGCCGGGATCGTCACGGCGTACCGCTCCCCCGCCTCGTGCCACACCCGGGCCGCGATCCGGTCGTTCGGTACGAAGCCGCTGGAGCCGAGCACCGGGCTGCCGGCCTCGACCCGCTCGACCACGACGCCCTCGGGAGCGTCGTACTCGGCACCCACACCGCTGCCGTCGAGCGGAGCGTCACGGTGCAGGCCGCGCAGCCGCTTCAGCGGTGTGAACCGCCAGATCTCCTCGCGGCCGGTGGGTACCTCGTGGTCGTCGACGTCGAACGAACCCTCGGGGTGCAGGTGGGACTCGACGCGCTCCATCTCGAGCGCGTCAGCAACGGCTGTCACCTTGGCTGTTCTCTCTTTCCGGTAAGGACGGTGTGGCGGGCGTGGTCTCGACAAGCTCGACCGACGGAGTCAGCCGACAGCCCCCTCCATCTGGAGCTCGATGAGCCGGTTCAGCTCGAGGGCGTACTCCATGGGCAGCTCCTTGGCGATCGGCTCGACGAAGCCGCGCACGATCATGGCCATCGCCTCGTCCTCGGCCAGGCCGCGGGACATCAGGTAGAAGAGCTGGTCGTCGGAGACCTTCGAGACGCTCGCCTCGTGGCCCATGGAGACGTCGTCCTCCCGGATGTCGACGTACGGGTAGGTGTCGGACCGCGAGATCTGGTCGACCAGCAGGGCGTCGCACAGCACGTTGGACTTCGAGCCGTGGGCGCCCTCGTTGATCTGGATCAGCCCGCGGTACGACGTGCGCCCGCCGCCGCGAGCCACGCTCTTGCTGAGGATCGAGCTCGAGGTGTGCGGGGCGGCGTGGACCATCTTCGCGCCGGCGTCCTGGTGCTGGCCCTCTCCGGCGAAGGCGATCGAGAGCACCTCGCCCTTGGCGTACTCGCCGGTCAGCCAGACCGCTGGGTACTTCATGGTGACCTTCGAGCCGATGTTGCCGTCGACCCACTCCATGGTGGCGCCGGCCTCGGCCTTGGCCCGCTTGGTGACCAGGTTGTAGACGTTGTTCGACCAGTTCTGGATGGTCGTGTAGCG
>JAICSC010000255.1 GCA_025937085.1 Nocardioides sp. | reverse complement strand
GAGCAGGCCGCCGTTCTTCAGGACGAAGAACAGCGGCACGATGGCGAGGAAGATCGGGAAGGTCAGTCCCGCGAGCATCGCGTAGTAGATGAGCCGTGAGCCGGGGAAGGCGAACCGCGCGAGCACGTAGGAGCACATCGCTCCAAGAAGCATGACCAGCACGAGGGCGGTACCCACCACGATGACCGTGTTCAGGAAGAAGTGGCGGATCCCGGCGTCGGTCCACGCATTCACGTAGTTGTCGAACCCCCAGTGCGCCGGGAGTGAGAACGGCGAGGCCAGGATCTCCTTGGTCGTCTTGAACGAAGACAGGAGGACCCACAGGAACGGGACGATGACGATGATCGTCCAGATGCTCAGGAGCGCGTGCGAGGTGACCTCGACGGCCCGGTCACCATTGGCCCACTCGCTGCGTCTCTCGGTGACGACCCTCTCGTCGGGGGTGACGGCAGTCATCGGCGCAGTCTCCTCTCGCCGCCTCCGGTGACACGGTTGATCGTGAACACGATCGCGGCGAACAGCAACGTCACGATCGCGAGCACGACACCCATGGCGGTGGCATAGCCGAACTGGCCCTTCCGGAACGCCGTGTTGAAGAGGTCCTGGCTCATGGTCCGCGTGGTGTTGGCGGGACCGCCGTTCGGGTTCAGCGCCTGCATGTAGACGAAGGCGTCGAGGACGGTGATCCCGAGATAGATGTACGCCGCCTGCACCGTGTCCCGGACCATCGGGAGCGTGATCGAGATGACCGTACGGAAGCGGCCCGCGCCGTCCATGCGCGCCGCCTCGTAGATCTCCGCCGGGACACCCTTGATGGCTGCGACGAACAGCACCGTGTAGAAGCCGACGAAGCTCCAGATGATCACGAACATGGACGCCGGCATGGCCGTACGCGTGTCGCCGAGCCAGGCGAAGTTCTCGAACCCGCTGAGGCCGACCTTGGTGAGGGATGCGTTGAGGATGCCGGCCGACGGGTCGTACACCTGCGCCCAGATGAGGCCGATGACGATGGCGGGGACGGCGTACGGGAAGAAGGACACGACCCGGTAGAACCCGGAGCCGCGGATCCCACGGATGGTGCCCTTGCTGGGCCCGCCCACGGTGACGACCGTCGCGATGGCGAGGGCCAGCACGATGGTCACCAACGGCACCACGATCGCCAGCTCGACGTTGTTGCGCAGCGCCCGCATGAAGATGTCGTCGTGGAACAGCTTGGTGAAGTTGTCCAGCCCGGTGAAGTTGTACGTCGGCGAGAACCCGCTCCAGTCGGTCATGGAGTAGTACAGCGCCTGGCCGAACGGGTAGACCACGAAGACGATGTAGATCGCCAGCGGCACCCCGAGGAAGACCGCCATGAAGCTCAAGCGGTCCAAGCTCGGCATCCGGCGCCGCCGGACGGCCGGCCGAGGCCGGCCGCCGGTGGTCGCCGTCACGCTGGTGCGGGTGCTGGTCACGTGATCTTGAGCTTCTTCACCGACGAGTCGTTGGCGATCTTGTCGGTGATGCCCTGCAGGGCCTTGGTGAGCCCTGCCACGTCGAGCTGGCCCGACAGGAACGAGTTCCAGGGCACCAGCTGGTCGGTGTTCATGCCGTAGTAGTCGACGAACTGGTAGTTGAAGGTGTTGCTGCCGGCGGCGTCCAGCATCTTTGTCTGCGAGACCAGCGCGGTCGACCCGAACCCGTTCGCCGGCACCAGGCCCTTGACGATCGTCGGCGCGAGACGGGTCTTGGAGAAGTTGGTCGCGGCCGCCTTCGACAGCATCGCGCGAAGGAGCTCCTTGCCGCCGGCGACGTTCTTCCCCTGGGACGGCACGATGTACGGCTCGCCCGCGGCCGCGCGGAGTGACTCGTACGGCATCTTCGGGCTGGAGGAGACCGTCGGCTCCGGCGCGCCGGTCATCTGGAAGCCGTTCTTCGTGGCCTTCTTCATCTCGTTCTCGATCCAGCCACCGGACGGGTAGAGGATCGCCTGCTCGTTGTTGCTCCACTTCGCCTGGGCGGCGGTGAACTGGGTGCCGGCGCCGCCGGGGACGAAGTAGCCCTTCTGCACGCACTCGCCGAGAGCGTTGAAGACATCCTGGATCTGCGGCTTCGACCAGCAGCCGGACTCGAGGTTCTCCAGCGCCAGCCGGACATCGTCGCCGCCCTCCTTGATGGCCGAGTCGACTGCCATCGTCTGGTAGTACGTCGCCGCCTCCTTCCCCCAGACCCAGAGGTACTTGCCCTTGGCCTTGGCCTTGGCCCCGAGCGCAATCGCCTCGTCCCACGTCTTCGGCGGGGCCCAGTCGTTCTGCTGGAACAGCGCGGCGGAGTACCAGACGCCGTAGACGGTCATCACGTAGTTCATGGCGAGGAACTTGCCGCCGAAGGTGCCCGGGAGCTTCACGTTCGGGTAAAGCGTGTCCGAGATCTTCGTGCCCTCGTAGTTGTTGGCCTCGAAGACGTCGTCGAGCGTCTCGAGCTGCTGCTCGATGGCGTTGAACCCGATCGCGTTCTCACCAGAGTTGTCGATCAGATCCGGCGGATTGCCGCCCACGAAGCGCGGCTGCAGCTGCTGGGCGATCTGCGTCGACGGCGCCACCTTGATCTTGACGCCGGAGAAGCCAGACTGCTTCGGGACCTGGGTCGCGGCGAACTTGACGTAGTCGTAGCCGTAGCCACCGTTGAAGATGACGGCATCCACGGTCGAGTTGTCGGCGAGCCCGAACGGATTGGTGGCCGACTTCGGGCCGGCCGAGGAGCCGCCGCCACCCCCACTGGGCGACGACCCACATGCGGCCAGTGTTCCGGCGAGCGGGGCGAGTGCTGCCGTCGCAAGGGCGCCACGGAGCAGGGTCCGGCGGTCGAATTGTGCGGTTTCTAGGCTCATCGTGGGATCCCTTTCGTGATGATCTCTTCTGCTGAGTGCTGGAGTCGTGCCGGTGTCCAGGTGCGGGCTGCCGATCGTCGAGGTCAGGCGAGGCCGGCGATGCGCTCGCCGTACCGGGCCTTGAGGGCGTCGTTGTGCGTGTCACCTCCTGGGATGTTGGCCGAGATGTAGAGCGGCGGTACCTCGCCGGTGTCCCGGAGTCGCTGGGCTGCGCCGACGGTGAGCAGCTGGGCGATGTACGCCGCTGTGATCGAGGAGACCGCGCCAGCGGACAGCCCGTCGCCGAGGCCGATCGTGGTGTCGCCGAACGGCGCCCGGTTGTCGATGACGATGTCGGCGACCTCCGCGAGCCGCTTGCCACTGCTGTGCTTGGGGGTGACCGCGTTCGTGTGCTCCAGACTGGTCACCGCGATCACGGGGTGGCCGTCGGCCTTGGCGCGGAGGGCGAGGCCGACGATCGACCCGTTGACACCGGAGTTCGACGCGATCAGGAAGACATCGGCCGGCTCGAACGAGTACAGCCCGTAGAGCTCGTCGACGACCGACTCGTCGCGCTCGAGGGTGGCGCCCCGGAGCTCCGAGACGTCCCGGCCGCCGCGCAGGACGACGTCGCGCAGGACGATCGCGTGGGTCGGGATCAGCCCACCGGCACGGCCCGCGACCTCCATGGCGAACGCCTGGGAGTGACCCGTGCCGAAGGCCTGGAGGACGCCACCGCGCTGCAATGACGACACGATGAGGTCGATGGCCGGGTCGAGGCCGCCGGCACGGACCTCCTGGTCGAGGTCGTCGAGCCGATGGCGGACCTCGGTGGAGAAGTCGGCGAGAAGGGTGCTCATGCGGGGTCCCCGCGGCGTTGTTCGGCGGAGGAGTGAAGCGGGGGAGACGAAGAACGTCGTGGGGTGAGCTTCATGCTGTGGCGGTTCCTTTCGACGGGGCCGCGGTCCGTGGTCGGATCGCCGAGCGGTACGGACGGCGATGTGGCGCGACGGCCGCTGCGGACGCCGCCAGCAGGCTCGTCGTACGCGAGAAGTCCCGCTGGGCAGCGAGGAGGTAGAGCAGGTCGATCACGAAGAGCTGGGCGTGCTTGGCCGACAGGTCGTCGGGCTGGAGGTACTCCCCAGGGGCGTGGCTGGTCAGGTGCGCGTCGGCAACCTGGGCCATCGGGGAGGCAGGGTCGCTGGTCACCGCGACCGCGAACGCGCCCGACGACTTCGCCAGGGCCAGCATCTCGATCGTCTCCTCGGTGCGGCCGGTGTTGGAGAAGGCGATCGCGACGCTCGACTCGCCCAGGAGAGCAGCGCTGGTCAGGCCGACGTGGACCTCGTCCCATGCGTGCGCGTTGATCCCGATCCGGTAGAGCCGGGCCTGCAGCTCGACCGCCATGCCGGCACTGCCACCGATGCCGTAGATGTCGACGTGCGTGCTCCGCGCGACGGCGTCGGCGACCTGGCCGACCAGCGTGGGGTCCAGGCGCTCCGCAGTGGACGTGAGCGCCACGGTGTGGGCGTTCATCAGGGTGCGCATCACCTCGGTCGCCGTGTCATCGGGGTGGAAGGCGCGTCCGATGTCGGCGGCCCACGTCTCGTGGGCACTCGACCGGCCCTGCTCGGCCGCGGCGCCCACCCGTAGGGCGAGGTAGCCGGTGTAGCCGATCGCGCGGCAGAACCGGGTGACCGTCGCCGGCGACGTGCCGGCTCGCCCGGCGAGCTCGGTGATCGAGAGCCGCAACGGCAGGGACGGGTCCTCGAGCAGGAGCGTGCCGATCTTGGCCATACCCTCGGACATCTGCGGAAGGGCAGCATGGATCCTGCTGCTGGCGCCGTAGCCTTCCAGCGCCCGGGCCGCCGGCCCTTCCGGAACCTTCATTGAAAATCCTTCTCAGCGATGCCGCTTCTAGAGAAAACTATTTGCATGTTGTTCCGGTCACAATCACCTGAATGTCACGAATAGGTAACGATGACTGACCCCTTCACGGCACTGGTCGCCGTCGATGCCGGTGGCACCAGCACCCGCGCCGTGGTCGTCCGTCCGTCCGGTCAGTGCGTGGGCTACGCCGTCGCGGGCAGCGGCAACCCGACCGCCGTCGGGCCGGAGACCGCTGCGGCGTCCGTGGCGGAGAGCGTCCTGGGGGCGCTGCGGATGGCGGAGATGCCGCCCGCGGGGATCCGGGTGGTCGTGCTCGCGATGGCGGGCGCGGACAGTACCTCTGTCGCACCAGAGATCCGGAGCAGGCTGGCGGGCATCGGCCTCGACGCGCCGCTCGTCTTCGAGTCCGACCTGCTGGCGACGTACTTCTCGGGCACCCCTCGGCCGGACGGGTACGCCGTGATCGCCGGGACGGGAGCGGGCGCGATCCGGGTGGAGGGCGGACGTCAGGTCGCCGTCGCGGACGCGCTCGGCTGGCTGCTGGGCGACGAGGGCTCCGGCTTCTGGATCGGACAGCGCGTCGTACGCGCGTCTCTGGCCGACCTCGACGGTCGTGGCCCGTCCACCGCGCTCACACCGCTGGTGCTCGCGCGGCTCGGCGTTCCCCCGCCGTCGGAGGTCGGTGACAGGGGGACAATCGTGTCGGTGGTGCGAGCGTTGTACGGCGGGCCGCCGGTCCGGCTCGCCGACTACGCCGGACTGGCGTTCGAGGTCGACGGGGACGGGACTG
>JAICSC010000091.1 GCA_025937085.1 Nocardioides sp. | reverse complement strand
GCGTGCCCGACGCGCGCCTGCAACCGCTGGGCGAGCTGATGGAGTCGGCCCGGCTGGTGCCGGCCACCGTGGAGTTCGTCGACATCGCCGGCATCGTCCGCGGCGCTTCCGAGGGGGAGGGGCTCGGCAACAGGTTTCTGTCCCACATCCGCGAGTCGACGGCGATCTGCCAGGTGACACGCGTGTTCCGCGACGACGAGGTGACCCACGTCGAGGGCGAGGTCAACCCCGAGTCGGACCTCACCACGATCCAGACCGAGCTGATCCTGGCCGACCTGCAGACCCTGGAGAAGGCGATCCCCCGGCTCGAGAAGGAGGCCCGCGGCAGGAAGGAGCTCGGCGCCGTCGTCGACGCCGCCCGTGGGGCGCAGACGGCGCTCGAGGGCGGTACGCCGGTGATCGCGACGCAGGTCGATGTCTCCCTTCTGCGGGAGCTCTCGCTGCTGACCGCGAAGCCCTTCATCTACGTCTTCAACTGCGACGCCGACGAGCTCGCCGACGACGACCTGAAGAAGCGGATGCAGGACCTGGTCTCGCCGTCCGAGGCGATCTTCCTGGACGCGAAGTTCGAGGCCGAGCTCGTCGAGCTCGACTCCGACGAGGAGGCCCACGAGATGCTCGCGGAGCTCGGCATCGACGAGTCCGGGCTCGACCAGCTCGCCAGGGTCGGGTTCGACACCCTGGGCCTGCAGACGTACCTCACCGCCGGACCCAAGGAGACCCGCGCCTGGACGATCACGAAGGGCGCAACAGCCCCCGAGGCCGCGGGCGTCATCCACACCGACTTCCAGCGGGGCTTCATCAAGGCCGAGATCGTCTCGTACGACGACCTCATGGCCGCCGGCTCGCTGCTCAAGGCCCGCGAGGCCGGCAAGGTCCGGATGGAGGGCAAGGACTACGTCATGCACGACGGCGATGTCGTCGAGTTCCGCTTCAACGTCTGAACCACGTCGGAAGGGTCTTCCTCACCGAAGTGACCCGTGGGACCCTGACTCACGAGGGGAGGGGTCACGATGACGTTCCGATGCCTGTTCCGAGGTCACGCCTGGGGTCCCGTCGAAGGCTCCGACCGTGGTGCCGTCCACACCTGTAGGTACTGCGGGAAGACCAAGCACGTGGGTCCGGAGCCGCCCGCGGAGGCGCACGACGGCGCCAACCTCCATCTCTGACCGTCGGGTAGGGCAGTGCTGGTCCCGCCCCCGGTCGTCGCGCTCGGCGCGACCGTCGCCCAGCGTGCCCTGGCTCGCCACCCGGACCGACCCGGCGCGCTCCGGGCGACGGCGGCGGCCACGATGGCTGTCGGCTCGGTCGCCTTGGCGGTCACGGCGGCGCGGTCGTTCCGGAGGGCGGGCACGACGCTGGCTCCCGAGGATCCGGGGCAGGCGTCCGTCCTGGTGACGACGGGCCCGCACGCGGTGAGCCGCAACCCGATGTACCTCGGCCTGACCGGCGTGCTCGTCGCGAACGCGATCCGACTGCGGTCGTGGACGGCGTGGGTCCCGGTCGCGGCGTTCGTGGCCTTCATCGACCGGATCCAGATCCGCGCGGAGGAGGCAGCGCTGCTGGGCCGGTTCGGCGCAGACTACGAGACCTACCGCACCCGGGTGCCGCGCTGGCTGGACCGACGGTCGCTGGCCCGAGCTACGCCGGGTGCGGGATCGGGCGGTCGCTGACCGGCGTCACGCTCGCGGTGCAGGTCTTCATGCCGGGCAGCAGGAACCGATGGATCTGCTCGAGGTCGTCGGACTCGACCAGCATGAAGACGACGTGCTCGGTGAAGGCGCCCCACACCCCGTGGACCGTCACGCCCTCGACCGTCGCGTCGTGCAGGGACGGGGAGCCGCCCTTGCCGTAGGGACAGTCGGCCGGCTCGTGGGACTGCTCGATGTGGAACAACATGCGCCGAGCATCGACCACCCGCCCCTGCCTGGCAAGCGGGTCTGCGGCCGCTCGGCAAGAGCAGCGAAAAGTGCCATCAAAGTGATAGCACCTCTCTGGACGTCAGGAGACGGCCATGTCCGACGCCCAGCCGTCCACGCCGGATCGGCACCCGCCTCGACACCCGTCGGCCACGACGGGGCCCGCGTCGGGATCACCCAGCGACCGGCCCCGGCCCTCGGCGGCTGGCTCGGAGTGATCCTGCTCGCGGTCTGCGTCGGCGTCGGCATCTGCTCGCCGGGGCCGGCTCCGGCTGGATCTGGCTGCCGATCCTGGTGTTCGTGCTCGTCGCCACCTCGCTCGTGATCGTGCCGCCGGGCCAGACCTCGGTGGTCCAGTTCTTCGGCACCCACGTCGGACGGTGCGTCAGGCGGGCTTCTGGTGGGTGCTGCCCCTGACGGTCCGCCGCCGCGTCAGCGTCCGGGTACGGAACTTCGAGACCAACCGGCTCGAGGTCAACGACAGTGACGGCAACCCGGTCGAGATCGCCGCCATCGTCGTGTGGCAGGTCGCCGACACCGCGCGCTCGACGTACGTCGTCGACAGCTACGAGAACTTCGTCTCCGTCCAGTCGGAGGCGGCATTACGACACGTGGCGAACACGCACCCGTACGACGACCCCGAGAGCAACGAGACCTCGCTCCGGGGCGCGACCGACGTGGTCGCCGGCGAGCTGGCCGCCCTCGCCCGCCTCGCGGAGCACGACGTGGTCGACCTCGATGAGAAGCCGAAGGGAGCATGGTCAGCATCCTGATGGTGGTGTTGTGCGGCGACCAGCCGGCCTCGCCGATCGTCAACGCCGGCTCGCTCTACACGTGACGGACGCGAGCGACCGGTGAGCTCGCGACGACAGGTCCTGCTCCGCGTGGATCCGGCCGTCCACGACGCGCTGATGCGCTGGGCCGACGACGAGTACCGCAGCCTCAACGCCCACGTCGAGATGCTGCTCCGGCAGGCGCTGACCGAGGCGGGCCGGATGCCGAAAAGGGCTGGGCCACCGCCCCGCAGCG
The DNA here is from genome assembly GCA_025937085.1 of Nocardioides sp. Classification (GTDB taxonomy): domain Bacteria; phylum Actinomycetota; class Actinomycetes; order Propionibacteriales; family Nocardioidaceae; genus Nocardioides. The sequence continues at coordinate 8,176 of JAICSC010000091.1, read as the reverse complement.
GCCGGCCGCCCGCGGGAGAGGCGTGACGCGAAGCCGACACGCCCTAGATCAGCACGGCCACCAGGAGAGCCCCGGCCAGCACCAGCGCTGCCGTCATAACGACGCCGAGGCCGAACGACGGCAACGGCTCCCGGAGCCGCATCGCCCGCTCGACCCGCGCCCAGCGGACCAGCGCGAGGACGCACACCAGCGCGCCGACCCCGATCAGCAGCACGACCAGCAGCGTCCGCAGCCAGTCCGTGCTCGGTACGTCGAGCGCGTGCAGCGCCACGCCGCCGGCGAACATCGCCAGCGCGGTGCGTACCCAGGCCAGGAAGGTCCGCTCGTTCGCGAGGGTGAACCGAGGGTCGGGATCCTCGCCCGCGTCGTACACCCAGCGCGGCTGCCGCGTCGTCACACCGCTCATGGTGCCGTAGTGAGCCCTCACTAGTCTCACCGACATGACCCAGGATGCGACCGCCGTGGCCGAGTTCGACCGCGACATCGGGCTGACGGAGACTGCCGAGCACACCTACGCCGCCGACCTCGGGCCGGGCTGGGTGGTCGGCGGAGGGGTGAACGGCGGGTACCTGCTCGCGACGCTGGGGCACGCCGTACGCCGCTCGGCCGGGCATCCGGACCCGCTCACGATCAGTGCGTACTACCTTTCCGCGTCGCGGCCCGGGCCGGCCACGATCACGACCCGGGCCGTGCGCGAAGGGCGCAGCGTCTCCACCTGGGCCGCCGACCTGGCGCAGGACGGGCAGGGCCGGATCACCGCGTTGGCGACGTACGGGGACCTGGACCTCCTGCCCGACGACGTGGGGACGACCGCGAGCGAGCCGGACCTGCCGCCGCTCGAGGAGTGCTGGGGGATGGAGCTGGCGCCGCCGGAGTTCCGCGCGTCGGCGCCGCCGCTGCTGAGTCGCTTCGACCTGCGCGTCGACCCGAGGACCGCCGGCTGGGCGACCGGCAGGCCGGGCGGCCGCGCGCTGATCCAGGCGTGGTTCCGGCTCAACAACGGACGCGAGCCGGACGCGCTCGCGCTGTTGCTCGCCGTCGACGCGATGCCACCCACCACCTTCGAGCTCGGCCGCCCCGGCTGGGCGCCCACGCTCGAGCTCACCGTCCACGTCCGTGCCCGGCCGGCGCCGGGCTGGCTCCGGCTCCGGCACGAGACTCGCAACCTGGCCGGGGGCATGTTCGAGGAGGACTGCGAGGCGTGGGACTCCGCCGGAAGGCTGGTGGCCCAGAGCCGGCAGCTCGCCCGGCAGCCGCGGGAGACGCAGGAGACTCAGGAGACCCGGTGACCCTGGTCGTCGGGGCCGCGATGGTCCGCCATGGCACCGTGCTGGCCGCTCGGCGTACGTCGCCCGCCGACGCCGCGGGCCGGTGGGAGCTGCCGGGCGGCAAGGTGGACCCGGGTGAGTCGCCAGAGGTCGCGCTGGTCCGAGAGATCCGCGAGGAGCTGGGTTGTCGTGTCGCCGTCGATTCCTGGCTCGACGGCGAGCATCCGATCGGCCCGGCCCACACGCTCCGCGGCGCGGTCTGCCGGGTCGAAGCGGGCGAGCCGGTGGCTGGACCTGACCACGACCAGCTGCGGTGGCTGCCGCCCGAGGCGCTCGAGGACGTCGACTGGCTGGAGCCGGACCGGCCGTTCCTGGCCGAGCTGCGCGAGGTGCTGCTGGACGGGGAGACCCTCCCCGGCGGCAACGTCGGTGGAGCGGTCCGGATCGGCGAGACGGTACGCCGTACGCCCGGCCCGTGGACTCCGGCCGTTCACGCCCTGCTCGGCCATCTGGACGCCGCCGGGCTGCGCGCCGTCCCGCGCGCGCACGGGTTCGATGCCCGGGGCCGCGAGGTGCTCGACTACCTGCCGGGAGAGATCGTGGACGTCGACACCGGACTGATCAGCGAGCCTCGCCTCGCCGACCTCGGCCGCTGGACGCGGGAGTTCCATGACGCCGTGCGCGGCTTCAGCCACCCCGGGCCGTGGCGCTTCTTCGATGTCCCCGGCGCGACGACGATCTGCCACAACGACCTGGCGCCGTACAACGTCTGCTTCGCCGGCGACGAGGTGTCCGGGGTGTTCGACTGGGACCTGGCGGGGCCCTCGACCCGGCCGTTCGAGCTGGCCCAGCTGGCGTGGACCGGCGTACCGCTGTTCCGAACGATCTCCGACCGGACCGCGGCTGCCCGGATGCGCCTGATCGCCGAGGCGTACGGCGGTGTCTCACCCGTAGAGATCTTGAACGCCGTGGTTCCGCTGAAGCGGATCGGGGTGGAGGGGATCCGCGACTGGATCGCCACCGGTGACCCGGCCGGCGCAGCACAGGCAGCGATCGGCGAGCCCGATCGCACCGCTGCTCAGCTGGACGAGTTCCTGGTCCGGCTGCCTCGGATCGGCGCCGCCGGCGCGCGCCGATAGCGCCGAAGTGGGAGAAGTCCGCCGCCGAAGTGGGAGAAGTCCGCGGCCTCGAGCGCGGAGAATCGCCACCTCAGCTCCGGAGAACTCCCACCTCGACCGCGGAGAAGTCCCACTTCGGCAGGGGAGGAGTCCCACTTCGGCGGGTCGTTAGGGTCGCAACGTGAGCGAGAAACCAGACCGTCGGCTGCTGCTGGTCCACGCCCATCCCGACGACGAGTCGATCGCGACCGGCGCCACGATGGCGAAGTACGCCGCGGAGGGCGCCGCGGTCACCCTGGTGACCTGTACCGGCGGCGAGCGTGGCGAGATCCTGGTTCCGGAGCTGACCCACCTGGCGCACGACCAGGAGGGCAAGCTCGCCGAGCACCGCCGCGGCGAGCTCGCCGAGGCGATGAAGGCCCTGGGGGTGACCGACCACAGGTTCCTCGGGGGGTTCGGGCGCTACAGCGACTCCGGCATGGTCTGGCACGAGGACGGCCACGCGATCGTCGGTGAAGACCGGCCCGACAACGCGTTCTGGGACGCCGATCTCACCGAGGCCGCGACCCTGCTCGTCGAGGTGATTCGCAAGCTGCGGCCGCAGGTGATGGTCACCTACGACCAGTTCGGGAGCTACGGCCACCCCGATCACATCCAGGCGCACCGGGTCGCGACGTACGCCGCCCACCTGGCCGCGGTGCCGACGTACCGGCCCGATCTCGGCGAGCCTTGGGAGATCGCGAAGATCTACTGGACCTCCTTGTCGGAGAGCCGGTGGCGTCGCAGCCTCCGGGCGATCCGTGACGCCGGAGACAGCACGACCTTCGAAGGGATGGACCCCGACGGACCGCTGCCGATGGCGACCCCTGATGCGGACCTGGCCGCCGAGGTCGACGGCACGGCGTACGCCGACCAGAAGGTCGCGGCGCTGCACGCCCACCGCACGCAGATCGAGGTGGACGGACCGTTCTTCGCGCTGTCCAACCACGTGGGGAACCAGGTGCTCGGCGTGGAGTCCTTCCGGATCGCGAAGGGCACCCCCGTCCCCGGCCCGGACGGCCTCGAGACCGACCTCTTCGCGGGGATCTGATCGGGTCCTCCCAGGTGGATCGGCGCGTTCATCCGCGCGCGAGGCCCTGTGGCTCCTAGCATTTCGCCGTGGCGCGCTCGACCCGGCGAGACCGACCCGGCCCCGAGAGCGAAGGCGGCCGGGTGGTCCTCGCGCTCATCCTCGGGCTCGCGTTGCTCACGGGTGGCGGGTACGTCGCGACGTACGCCGCGGCGGGCGACAAGGTCCCCGTCGGCACGACGGTCGCCGGCGTCGACATCGGCGGGCACGACCCGTCCGCCGCGATGGAGGTGCTGCGCGAGGGCCTCGCGGACCGCGCCGAGAGGCCGTTCACCGTCGTCATCAACGGTCGCACCCAGCAGGTGCGACCCGCGCAGGTCGGCCTCGACGTCGACTACGCCGCGTCGGTCCGCAAGGCGACCGCGGCGCGCAGCTGGCGGCCGTCCCGGCTGTGGCGCTACTTCACCGGGGGCTCGACGTACGCCCCGGTCGTGACCCTCGACCAGGACCGCCTGGGGGCCCTGCTGCAACGCCTCGACGCCAGCGACGGGCGTACGGCGGTCGACGGGTCCGTGGTCTTCCGACACCAGACCTTCACGGTCCGGCCGCCCCGGCCCGGGCTGACCCTCGACCCACGCGTGGCCGGCACGGCCTTCTGGAACGCCTACCTTTCCCAGGACCCCTCCGTGCAGCTGCGGATGACACCGACCTCGCCGACGATCGATGCGGCCGCGATCCATCGGTTCGTCAAGCGGTTCGCGAACCGGGCCATGGCCGCGGGCGTCGAGCTCCGCTTCGGCTCCGCCGGCGTCCACCTGTCGCCGTCGTCGTACGGCGACCTGCTGCGTGCGCGCCGAGTCGGTCGCGAGCTTCGTCCGACGGTGCGGCTCGGCGCACTCGCCCGGATCGCCAAGGCCGGGCTCGCCGGCGCACCGATCGACCGCCCGACGCCGGCCACGGTCGCGCTGGTCCACGGGCGACCCGAGGTCGTCAAGGCGAAGCCGGGGGTGACGTTCAAACCGAAGGACGTCGCGACGGCCCTGCTGCGCGCGATCGCCGCGCGCGACAGAACGGCACGCGTGCACGCGACGAAGGCCGAGGCGTCGTTCACGAACGCCGACGCTCGCGCGCTCGGGATCCGCGGCCAGCTGTCGTCGTCCACGGTCCGCCTGCCGAAGGGTGCACGCAGCGCGAGCCTCACCGACGTCGTCGACCGGCTCGACGGCACGGTTCTCAAGCCAGGCAGGACGCTGTCGCTCCGAGGGGCACTGGGCGGGGCGACACCGACCGGCGCCGCCGGCGACGGGCTCGCGACGGCACTCTTCAACGCGGCCTGGCTGGGCGGTCTACGGATCACCGCCCACGCCGCCGGCGCGACGTACCGGGGGAGCGTGCCGGTCGGGCGCGACGCGTCGCTCCGCGAGGGGCAGGATGTCGCTTTCACCGACAACACCCGGTACGGCGTGCTGGTCTCGGTCGTCATGGGTCACGCGACCACATCGCACGACGGGTCGCTGACCGTCACGCTCTGGTCCACACCGCACTGGAAGGTGACCTCGTCGCACGGACCGCGCACGAACGTCGTCGCCGCCACCCGTCGCGTCGTCCGCGGCAAGCCGTGCACGCCACGCGACGGGCGCGACGGCTTCGACGTCACCGTGACCCGCAGCTTCGCGATGGGCGGCCACGTCGACCACACCTCGTCGTACCAGGTCAGCTACGCCCCGCGCGACACCGTGGTGTGCCGGCCGAAGCACCACCACGGGCACGAGCACGACTGATCGCTGATGCCCGCCTGCGCGGCGGCGTCAGGCTACGGCGCGAGCCGGTGCAGGTCCCTGGGGAACAGCGTGACCTCGCGGATGTTCGGTGCCTCGACGAGCCTGCCGACCCAGCGCTCCAGGCCGATCGCGAACCCGCCGTGGGGCGGGATCCCACGCTTGAAGGCCTCCACGTACGTCGCGTACGGGGCGTAGGGGTAGCCGCGCTGCTCGAGGGTGCGGACGTAGTCCTGGTACCGGTGCAGCCGCTGTGCCCCGCTGACCAGCTCGATCCCGCGGAAGATCAGGTCGAACGACCTGCTCCAGTGCGGGTCCTCCGGGTCGGGGTGGCTGTAGAAGGCGCGGTGGGCGGTCGGGTAGCCCTCGACGAGCACGAGGTCCGAGCCGTGCTCGGCCTTCGCCCAGTCACCGAGGGCGCGCTCGTGCGCCGGGCTGAGGTCGGGCTCGTCGGCGGGTGCGCCGGCGATCTCCAGCGCCTCGCGGAAGTGGATGGTCGGGATCTTCTCCGGTACGTCGGGCAGCTCGAGGCCGAGGCGCTCGACCGCGGCCGCGGCGTACCCCTGGATGCCCGTGACCATGCCGGCGACCACGTCGCGGAGGCACGCCATCACCTCGCGGTGGTCCTCGACGAAGGCGAGCTCGACGTCGAGGGAGACGTACTCGGCGAGGTGCCGGACCGTGTCGTGCGGCTCGGCGCGGAACACCGGACCGACCTCGTAGACCCGTTCGAAGACCCCCACCAGCTGCTGCTTGTAGAACTGCGGGCTCTGGGCGAGGTACGCCGACCGGCCGAAGTAGTCGACCTGGAACACGTTGGCGCCGCTCTCGGTCGCCTGCTCAACGAGCTTGGGGGACTGGACCTCGGTGAAGCCCTGTGCGTCCAGGGTCTCCCGGAACCCGCGCAGGCTCGCGGCGGCGAGCTCCCACTTCGCGCGCTGGAGCGGGTGACGCCAAGTCGTCGCGGCATGGTCGAGCAGGGTGGGGAGGCCGGTGTCGAGTGTCGGCCGCCAGAGCTCGACGGCCGGGGTGTCTGCCGGGTCGCTGAGCGCCGTGACCATCGCCTGCGTCAGCTCCATCCCGCCCGGCGCCTGGGCGTTGGCCGTTGCCGTGCCGACGACCTCGACCGGGGTCTCCTCGGGCGGCAGCTCAGTACCGGCCGGGAGCACCACCTGGGCCAGGCCGGTGCGGTCGCGGACGATCAGGAAGGTCACCTTGGCCAGCTCGCGCCGGCGGTGCACCCAGCCCTGGAGCCTGACCTCCTTGCCGGGGGTCGCCTCGGGCAGTGCGGATGTGAGGGTGCGCGAGAGCCCGGTGGTCGAGCTCGTCGAGGCAAGTGCGGAGCTGTCTGTCATGTTTCCTCCAGGAGCGGAAAGCCCTGGAGGTGTGGGCGGGGGCAAGGTCGCTGTGCCACCACACCTTCGCCGGCATGCTCGCCGGCCTCTCGCTGTACGTCGTACGCACGGACCGCCGCGTCGCTCCTGGCTGCGTCACTCGACCGGGAGGGGGTTCGTCAGGCCCCACGGCTGTCGTCGGAAATCGTACGGCGCTCGGGCCCGGCCTGCGAATCCGAGCGGCGTGCCTGGCCTGGCACCGCGGCTCCGGAGCGCGTCGTACGCGCGTGGATCGCCGACGCCCGAGCGCCGGCGACCACGTCCTGCGATCAGTCAGGTGCCGGTCAGCTGTCCGGCTGGAGCACGAAGCCGCACTGTCCGGAGACCTTGCCCCCGACCGTGCTGTAGGGGTAGTCCGGCGGAAGGGACGGGTCGTCGTCCGCGTCACCGAACTGCGGTGCCGGCGACATGCCACGACACGTCAGGTTGCCGCCGATGGTGTCGTGCACGATCTCGTTGCCGTCCGGGTCGTCGTTCTTGATGTACTTCAAGGTCACGTTGCCGTCGACCTGGGTCCGGATCACGCCGAACCACGTGGTCTTCAGTCCCTTGACGACGAGGTTGCCGTGGATGACGTCGTCCTTGACCGAGAACGGGATGAACTGTGGGAGGACGAAGCCTGCACCGCCGCCCTGGGAGCGCACGTTGCCGCCTACTTCCACTCCGTTGATCGCGGCGTCGAAGACGTACTTCAGGTTGATGTTGCCGCCCACGGAGGTGTCGGAGAACATCGTGCCTCCCTCGCACCCGTGCGCCGCCGTGCAGCCGAGTCCGAAGTACGAGCCGTGCCTGGCTCTGACGTTGCCCCAGATGTGCACCGTTGACGGTGCTGTGTCGGCGATGAACCGCCCCCCTGCCGCGACGACCAGGTTGTGCTTCACGATGACGGTGGCGCCGGCGGGCACCGTGCACTCGCCGGTGACTCTCAGGTTCTGGTACGTCCCGGAGGCGATGTCGCCCCCGCTGCAGACGGTCTGCCAGCCCGGATCGGCCTGCGCCGCCGCCTGAAGGCCGCTGAGCCCGAGTACTGCTCCGGCCACGAGTAGGACGCTGCGTGGCATCCTCATGTTGATTCCCCCTTGCCGAGAGATGTCGACAATCCCTCTGCCCGAGACACAAGCCCACCCTCGACCCTGGTCGCAATGACCCGCCCGGACCCGGAGGCTGGCAGCGTACGGCGGGCGGGCTCCGCCGCCGGTCGAGCTTGCCGAGACCATGGCACGCGGCGCTTCTGGTGGTTGAGGAGCGAGCTCTGCGAGCGTTGGTTCCTGAGGAGGCGAGGGACGAGCCGTCTCGAAGGGCTCGAAACCACCAGCGACCGGGGTGGTGGTTTCGAGACTGGCGTCGGGGCGCCTTCCTAGTCCGACTACTCGGGAGCCGCGGCGAACGGACTCCTCGAAAGTTTTCGGGAAAATTGGGCGGGTGTTGTGGAGAACCCGGGTTCTGGTCGGGGGGCCGTGGTCCAATACTGGTATGAGCACGAAGGCAGCATTAGCTGAACCCCAGGCGCAGCCGGACACGGCGGCCGGGGTGCTGGCTGCCGCACGTG
>JAICSC010000057.1 GCA_025937085.1 Nocardioides sp. | reverse complement strand
GAGATCCTGGGCTCGGCCGTCGCGGCTGCTGAGCCCTACGGCGTGCCGGTGACCATGAAGACGCGGAAGGGTCTCGACGACGCCCACCCGACCTACCTCGACGCCGGGCGGATCGCCCAGGACTGTGGCATCGTCGCGATGGCACTGCACGGGCGAACCGTCGCGCAGGCCTACAGCGGAGAGGCCGACTGGGAGGCGATCACCCGCCTCGTCGAGCACGTCGACATCCCCGTGCTCGGCAACGGCGACATCTGGGAGGCCGGCGACGCCCTTCGGATGGTCGAGCAGACCGGTGCCGCCGGCGTGGTCGTCGGTCGTGGCTGCCTCGGGCGGCCCTGGTTGTTCCGCGACCTGGCCGCCGCGTTCACCGGTGCGGACGTCCAGACGCTCCCCACGCTCGGCGAGGTCCGCACCATGATGCGCCGCCACGCCGAGCTGCTCAGTGAACACATGGGGGAGGAGCGGGGCTGCAAGGAGTTCCGCAAGCACGTCTCGTGGTACCTCAAGGGCTTCCGGGCCGGCGGGCAGCTCCGACACTCGCTGGCCCTGGTCGACTCGCTGGCGGCGCTCGACGTACTCCTCGAGGAGCTCGACCCGGACGAGCCGTTCCCGGTCTCGGAGCTGGGCGCGCCCCGGGGTCGGCAGGGCTCGCCGCGTGAGCGCGTGGTGCTGCCGGAGGGCTGGCTCGACGACACCGACGGCTCGGCCTTGCGGCTCACCGAGGAGGCGACCGAGACCACGGGAGGGTGATCGACGACACGCCGGTCTGTGGACCCTGGATTACGGAGCCCCCGACGGCTGTGCTTGACTGCCACGGCGTGTCCGAATCGTGACCTCTTCCTCGGGCGAGGGTCAGGACGGGACCCGCGATCCCCCGAACCCAACTGCAAAGGAATTCAGCGCTGTGGCTCACCCACGCCACAAGCGGGAAACCAATGCCCGCCGGTTCGTCCCCCGCACCGGGGGCCGTACCGCCAAGCTCGCCATCGGCGCAGCCGCTGCGGCCACACTCCCGGTCGTCGGCCTCGGCCTGGTCCGGGCCACCCCCGCCGCGTCGATCGACCTCCAGTCCCACCAGCCGGCGCCCCTCCAGCTCGACTCGACCCGGTACGACGACGCACCCGTCTCCCGGACCTTCGACCGCACCGCAGCTCGCCAGTTCCAGGACGGCATCGCGGCCCAGAAGGCCACGATGCGGGCGGTCGAGGCCGCCCACGCCAAGAGGTGGACGACCGTGGACCTCAACCTCTGGTCGAGCTCGTCGCAGGCTGCGCGGCAGCTCGGGCTGTTGAAGGCGGGCAAGCACATCCTGGTGACGGGCCGGGCCGCGGACGGCCGGGTCGAGCTCGTCGTCGACGGGCACTCACGCTGGGTCACCGCCGGCTACCTCTCCGAAGCCAAGCCCGACGCGACGTCGGCAACGGGCGCAGCGGCCGGCGCAGCCGCCACCGGGTTGTCGATGGCCCCGTGCCCCGACGGCTCCGTCGAGTACCGGCTCACCCCGGCTGCCGTGTACGTCTACCGCTCGGTGTGCCACGCCTTCCCGCAGATCACGTCGTACGGCGGTTGGGACGCCCACGGCGAGCACGCCTCCGGCAAGGCGATCGACATCATGACCAGCGACGTCTCGCTGGGCAACGCGATCGCCGCCTTCCTGCAGCAGCACGCCTCCGAGCTGCACGTCTACGACATCCTCTGGCGCCAGCACATCTGGACCCCGGTCCGGGCGTCCGAGGGCTGGCGCCTGTTCGCCGACCGTGGCTCCGCGACCGCCAACCACTACGACCACGTCCACGTCTCGGTCTACTGATTCTGGCCTATAGGGTCACCTCGATGCCTGGGGTGACGACGCTGTACGACGAGGCTGCGCGGGAGCGCTGGGTCGAGGAGCCGCCGAAGCGCGTGCCCGCGCCGGAGCGGACGCCGTTCGAGCGTGACCGCGCGCGGGTGGTCCACGCCGCGTCGTTCCGCCGGCTCGCGGCCAAGACGCAGGTCGTCGGTCCGGAGAGCGACGACTTCGTCCGCAACCGGCTGACCCACAGCCTCGAAGTCGCCCAGGTCGCCCGCGACCTGGCCCGCGCGCTCGGCACCGAGCCCGACCTGGTCGAGACCGCCGCCCTCGCCCATGACCTCGGCCACCCGCCGTTCGGCCACAACGGCGAGCGGGTGCTCGCCGAGGCGGCCGTCGGGTGCGGCGGCTTCGAGGGCAACGCCCAGACCCTCCGCCTGCTGACCAGGCTGGAGGCCAAGACGTTCGGCCCCGACGGCCGGTCCGCCGGGCTCAACCTCACCCGGGCCACGCTCGACGCGTGCACGAAGTACCCCTGGCCGCTCGACGACGCCGACATCCCGACCGGCGTCCACGCCGACGGGTCTCCGAAGGTGGTCCGCAAGTTCGGGGTGTACGCCGATGACCGGCCGGTCTTCGACTGGGTGCGCGCCGGCGCACCGGGCCGGAGGCGGTGCTTCGAGGCGCAGGTGATGGACCTCGCCGACGACATCGCCTACTCCGTCCACGACGTCGAGGACGGGATCGTCGCCGGCCGGATCGACCTCTCGGCCCTCGACACCGACGCCGTGTGGGACACCGTGCGCGACTGGTACCTCCCGGACATCTCCGACAGCAGCCTCAGGCACGCCCTCGACGGGCTGAGGTCGGTCGCCGGCTGGCCGACCTCGCCGTACGACGCAACGCGACGCCGGGAGGCCGCGCTGAAGAACCTCACCAGCGACCTGATCGGACGCTTCTGCGCGGCGATCCAGGCCGCCACCTTCCGGTCGGCAGAGGGTCCGCCGGTCCGGCACGAGGCGGACGTCTCGATCCCGATCGACACCTCGGTCGAGATGGCCGTGCTCAAGGGCATCGCGGCCCACTATGTGATGCAGGCCGAGGACCGCGTCCGGGCCCTGGCCCGCCAGCGCGAGCTGCTCGCCGAGCTGGTCGAGGCACTGGTGAAGACCGCGCCGGACGGGCTGGAGCGGCCGTACTCCGGCGACTGGGTCGAGGCCCCCGACGACGGTGCTCGACTGCGGGTCGTGATCGACCAGGTCGCCTCGCTCACCGACGCCAGCGCCGTGGCGTGGCACCGACGCGTCAGCTAAGGCAGATCGCCCTGGGGCCCCGCCATGTGGTGTCGGCCGTTGGACGGCGTGTGGCCGGTCACCTTCGAGGCCGCTGCGGCCGCCGCCTGGGTGACCTTGTCGGCCACGACCGGGGCCTGCTCCTTCGCGGTGTCCATCGCCTGATGGGCCGTCGCCTGGACCCGCGGGTTGTTCTTGATCCCGTTCACCAGGCCCATGATCTGGTCATAGCGCTGGCGTCCGGCCCTCGCGCCCAGCACGTAGCCGATCGCGACAGCCGCCAGCAACATCAGCTTCTTCATGGTGATCCCTCCTTCGTCTCGGTACGCCGGGGCTCCTCGTCGACCTGGTCCTCGGTGGCCTGTTCGCGGATGGCCCGCCCTCGAGCGGCGTCCTTCTGCTCCTTCTTACGCGCCTTGCGGATTCCACGCATGTCTCGGGCCGGCAGCTGCAGCTCGCGCTCGGCGGCGAGACCGGCCTGGAGCTCACGGCCGCGCTCCAGCTCCGAGTCGAGCTCGGCGCCGAACAGCAGAGCCAGGTTGGTGATCCACAGCCACAGCAGGCCGGCGACCATCCCCGCCAACGAGCCGTAGGTCTTGTCATAGCTGCCGAACGTGGAGACGTAGAACGCGAACGCGACCGAGGCCAGGATCCAGACGAGGATGGCGACGAACGCGCCGATGGAGATCCAGCGGAACCTCGGCTGCTTCACGTTCGGCGTCGCGTAGTACAGCATCGCCACGATCAGCACGACGAACAGTGCTATCACCGGCCACTTGGCGATGTTCCACACCGTGACCGCCTGCGAGCCGAGCCCGATCACGCCGCCGATCGAGTCGGCCAGCGGACCCGAGACCACCAGCATGACGAGCACACAGGCCACGAGCACGATGGCGACCAAGGTCACGAACAGCATGACCGGACGGAGCTTCCAGAAGGGCCGCCCCTCGTCGATCTCGTAGACGGAGTTCATGGCTCGCCCGAAGGCGCCGACGTACGCCGAAGCTGACCACAGCGCGCCGAGGATGCCGAGCACCAGACCCAGCCCGGCGCCCTGCGAGGCGGCGATGTGGTCCAGCGCCGGCTGCACGGTGTTCAGGGTGCTGGGGGAGACCAAGGGCTTCAGCACCTTGACCACCTTGTCCACGCTGCTGCGCCCCTGCCCGACCACCCCGAGCAGGGAGATCACCGCGATCGCGGCCGGGAACAGCGACAGCACGGCGTAGTAGGTCAACCCCGCTGCGAGGTCCGTGCAGTGGTCGTCGCCGAACTCCCGGTAGGTCTTGCGCAGGACGTAGCGCCACGACCGTGCCGTCAGCTGCGTGGGCGAGGCAGGCGCAGGCGCCTCCTCCACCGGCGGCTGGGTCTTCGGCTGGGTCGTCGGCTGGGTCGTCGGCTGGGTCGTCGGCTGGGTCGTCGGCTGGGTCATCGGCGCAGCCACCAGACCAGCACGCCGGTGAGCACCACGGCGCCGGCGACCGTGGCGATCAGGGCCGGTCGCGGCTTGCCACCCTCGGTCGTCACCTGCTCCTTGACGTGCGCGGCGCGTTCGCGGGCCTGCGCCTTGACGTCGAGCTTGTGGGCCAGCTGGCCCATCGTCTCGGCGAGCCGGTCGCGCTGCTCCTCGATCTGAGCCTCGATCTCGGCCGTCTCGTTCCTGCTCACTGGCGGTCCCCCTTCACCACGGCGATGTCCTCCTTGACGCCCTCGAGGGCGTGCTCGGGCGCGGGGGGAGTGGCCTGCTGGACCTCCTTCTTCCCGAACAGGGCAGTGGTGCCGGCCCCGACGAGGAGCACGGCGGCCACGATCAGTGCGGCGAGCCAGTCCGGAAGTGCGTGGGCGAGGGCCAGGATCGCGGTGGTGACCAGGCAGCACAGCCCGAGGAAGGCCAGGAGCCCGGCCGCGCTGAACATCCCGACCCCCAGCCCGGCCCGTTTGCCCTTCTCGGTCAGCTCGGCCTGGGCGAGCCGGATCTCGGAGCGGATGAGCTGGGGAACCTGTCGGGTGAGATCGTGGACCAGGGCACCGAGCGGCGGGTCGTCCTGGACGGTGTGGCTCGTGTGGCCCGGGGTCGACGTACTCATGCACGAGTCCGTACCCCACAGGTCGGGTGGTATCCGTCCGAGCGTGTCGGACCGCCGCCGTAGACTCCCGGCGTGGCCGGTCGGATCCGTGACGAGGACATCACCGAAGTCCGCGAGAAGGCCAAGATCGACGAGGTCGTCGCGGACTACGTGACGTTGCGCCCGGCCGGCGGCGGTTCGCTCAAGGGCCTGTGCCCCTTCCACGACGAGAAGTCCCCGTCGTTCAACGTCCGTCCGGATCGTGGGTGGCACTGCTTCGGCTGCGGCGAGGGGGGCGACGTCTTCACGTTCCTGATGAAGATCGACGGGCTCGGGTTCGCCGAGGCGGTCGAGCGGCTCGCTGACCGGTACGGCGTGACCCTGCGTCGCGAGGAGGGCGATGCCCGACAGGAGCGTCCGCGAGGGCCGCAGCGGAGCCGTCTCGTCGAGGCGAACCGGATCGCCCAGGAGTTCTACGTCGACGCTCTCAGCACGCCGGACGCACTGGCGGCCCGCCAGTTCCTCGGCGAGCGTGGCTTCGACCAGGAGGTGGCCGCGCGGTTCGGCATCGGCTTCGCGCCGCGCGACGGGGAGGCGCTGCTGCGTCATCTCCGGCAGCGCAGGTTCTCCGACGAGGAGACGGTCGCAGCGGGCCTCGTGGCGATCGGCCGCTCGGCGTACGACCGGTTCCGCGGCCGCCTATTGTGGCCGATCCGCGACTCCGGCGGTGACACCATCGGCTTCGGGGCGCGGCGGATCTTCGACGACGACCGGATCGAGGCGAAGTACCTCAACACCCCCGAGACGTCGATCTACAAGAAGAGCCAGGTGCTCTACGGCATCGACCTCGCGCGGCGCGAGATGGCCCGCACCTCCAAGGCGGTGGTCGTCGAGGGCTACACCGATGTGATGGCCTGTCACCTGTCCGGGGTCGGCACGGCCGTCGCCACCTGCGGTACGGCGTTCGGCGACGACCACGCCCGGGTCCTGCGCCGCTTCCTCAACGACCACGCCGAGTTCCCGGGCGAGGTGATCTTCACCTTCGACGGCGACGCCGCGGGGCAGAAGGCCGCGCTCCGAGCCTTCGGCGGTGACCAGAACTTCGTGAGCCAGACCTACGTCGCGATCGAGCCGACCGGACTGGACCCGTGCGACGTGCGGCTGCAGCAGGGCGAGGCCGCGGTCCGCGAGCTGATCGCGCGACGGCAGCCGCTGTACCGGTTCGTGCTGGCCAACGTCGTCAAGAAGTACGACCTCGACCGGGCCGAGGGGCGGGTCGGCGCGGTCCGCGAGGCCGCCGCCCTGGTCCACAGCAGCCGGGACACGGCCGTGGTGGCGAGCTCGTTCGCTCGCGAGATCGCCGCGCTGACCGGGATGGATCCGGCCGACGTCCAGGTCGAGGTCCGAAGGGCAGCAGGACGCCGGGCCGGGGACGCCGCCCGTGGATCGGGAGCTCGCCAGGCGCCCTCCCCGCCACCGGCGGCGCAGCTCCCCGACCTCCGCGACCCGCGCTTCATCCTCGAGCGCGAGACCCTGAAGCTCGTCGTCCAGGAGCCGGAGGCGGTGGCCCGCACCACCAAGGACCTCGCCGCCAACGACTTCACCCACCCGACCTACCGCCAGGTCTGGGAGCTGGTCGAGCAGAACGGCGGCCCCGGCGCCGCTGGTGCCGACTGGGTCGGCCGGCTACGTGACCGGGCCGGTGACCAGAGCGTGGCTTCGGCGCTGTCGGCGCTCGCCGTCGAGCCGGTGCCGTCGAGGAAGGGCGCGGACGACGCGTTCGTGGCCAACACCGTCTACCGGCTCCAGGAGCTCACCGCCCAGCGGCGCATCGCCGAGGTGAAGTCCCGGCTGCAGCGCACCAACCCGGTCGAGCAGACGACCGAGTACAACCGGATGTTCGGCGAGCTGACCGCCCTCGAGCAGCATCGCCGGCAGCTACGCGACCTGGCGCTGGGCGCGTCGTGAGGTCGATCCGCCGCAGCCGCCCGCCGGTCGAGGTGGCTGTGGGGGAGCGTCTGCTGGCGTGGGCGCCGCTCGCCCACGGCGGCTGGGTGGCGGGCACCCGCGACGCGTTCTATCTCCCCGGAGCCCGGGTGCCGTGGGAACAGGTGCAGGCCGCCGACTGGGATCACGACGAGGGCCGGCTCCGGCTCAGCGAGGTCGGGACGTGGGGTGAGGAGCGCCCGCTGCACGTGCTGGCGATCCCCGACGACGCGGCCAAGGACGCCGACCGGCTCCTGCAGCTGGTCCGCGAACGCGTGACCGCCAGCGTGCTGATCTCCCGTCATGTCCCGGTGGCCGGTCGCCGCGGCGTACGCGTGGTCGCGCGGCGTGCCCCGTCGGGGCGGTCGGACGTGCAGTGGATCTACGAGTACGACGAGGGCGTGGACCCCGACGACCCGTTCGTCCGCGCCGCTGCCGAGTCCGCCCTCGCCGCTGCCAAGGCCGACGTCGGGATGACCTGACGGCGCTGACAGGCCCTTGCCAATTCGTGCGGTGAGGCGTGCCTTGCTAGCCTGTGCGGGCTCCACGATCCCCTGTAGCTCAACTGGCAGAGCATTCGGCTGTTAACCGAAGGGTTGTTGGTTCGAGTCCAACCGGGGGAGCCACCGGCCGCTCCTTCCGGGATGACCTGCATGAACAGGTGGGCGCGGGGTTTCTGTGTTCCGGGTCCGGCGCTCATCAGTCTGTGCGTGGGGGCCGCCCCGCCGCCTCGTCCAGCAGCCTCGCCAGCTTCTGCGGAGCACAGAACCGGTAGCTCTCGGTGACCAGATCGGCGACCTCCGCCCAATCGGTGTCGTCGTCAATCGCCATCCCGACGATCGTCGGCGACCACGGCGGCTTGTAGAACGGCATGCCGGCGTGGACCAGGGCAAGTAGCTCTTCGCCGGTGGCACGGAATGTCAGGACGGTGGTTGGGTCGGCGACGCCGGTGAGGTCGCGGAAAGATGACTCGTAGCCTGCCTGCGCGACCATGACGTGGGCGAAGGTCTTGGTGCGGATCCGCCACCGCACGCCGGTCCAGGCGTCCTCCTCGTAGGCCTCGGGCAGCGCCAGGGCGGTCGTACTCAGCCTGGCGACGACCTCGGCGTCGGGTTCTATCCGGTCCCTGCGCGCCATGAAACCGACCCTGCCATGGATCAGCTGTTGTTCAGCTCCTCGGCGAGCATCACGAGGATGCCGCTGGGACCGCGGACATAGGTCAGCTTGTACACGTCCCCGTAGGTCGCCACGCCGCGCAGCGGGTGGCAGCCATGCCGCGCGGCGATCTCGAGGGCCTTGTCGAGGTCGTCGACCGAGAAGGCCACGCGGTGCATGCCGATCTCGTTGGGGAGGGTGGGCTCCGTCTCGATCGCCTCGGGGTGGATGTACTCGAAGAGCTCGAGGCGACCGGCGCCGTCTGGCGTTTGGAGCATGGCGATGTTGGCGTGGTTGCCGTCGAGACCGACCGCGGTGTCGGTCCACTCTCCACTGACGGTGTCACGGCCGAGGACCGTGAGCCCGAGGTCGGTGAAGAAGGCGATCGTCGCTTCGATGTCGCGGACGGCGATGCCGACGTTCTCGAGTTTGATGGCCATCCGTTGCACGCTACCGAGTCAGGGTGGCTTGTCGCATCCGCTGACGGCGGAGTTGGGGCGAGGCGGCCGCATCGAGGGACACCGAGCGGGCTGGCGATGTGCGGGCGTCGTGCGGGCCGCCACGGGGGATAGCGTGCGTCAGGTGGCACGTCCCCCGCAGATCCTGGCCGTATCTGGGGTCCTCGACCCGCAGGTCGGCTACCAGCCCGACGGCGCGCTCCGGCGACACGCCGTCGGGCTCGCCGGGGTGAGTGGTCGCCCCACCAAGGTGTGCTTTGTGCCGACCGCCGCGGGCGATGACCACCGCCACGTCGAACGGTTCCTCGCCGGCGGCGTGATCCCCGGTGACGACCTCGACCGTTCGGTCCTGACTCTGTTCGACAGGCCGAACGTGCCCGACGTACGCGCGCACCTGGTCGGCCAGGACGTGATCTGGTGCGGAGGCGGAAGCGTGGTGAACCAGATTGCCTTGTGGCGCGCCCATCGCCTGGACGAGGTCCTCTGGGACTGCTGGCAGTCGGGAGTGGTGCTGGCCGGACAGAGCGCCGGGAGCATGTGCTGGCACACCGGCGGTGTGACCGACTCCTTCGGTGACGACCTCGATGTGGTGACCGACCTGCTCGCCTGGCTGCCGTTCAGCAACGGCGTCCACGACGACCTGGCCGATCCGCCACGGCGTACGGCCTACCGGGCTGCCGTCGCGTCCGGGGCCATCGGGCCCGGGTACGCCACCGAAGACGGCGTCGGACTGCACTACACGGGCGTCGAGCTCATCGAGGCCGTCTCCGCCCTCGAGGGCAGCTCGGCCTGGCACGTCCTACCCGACGGCAGCGGCGGTTACCAGGAGACCAGGGTCGAACCGCGACAGCTGCTTCCTTCGTGACATCCGGTGCCGACGCCTCGGTGAGCCCGTCGGCCCGGATCTCCTCTCGCCCTCCTCAGGGCGGTTTCAGGCCCAGCTGTTCAGGTGACTCTCGTCCAGAACGCGTCGCACCATGGGCTCGAAGAACTCCAGGCTCAAGGAGTCGTAGTCGGGATCGAACGAGCACTGGTCGTAGTTCTCGCAGAAGTCCACGGTCGCCTGGTAGTGCGGGTGGTCCTTCCAGCGCTCGCGCGCGTGGCGGTCCATACCCACATGGTGGAAGTAGTAGAACCCCTGGAAGACGCCGTGGTGCTTGACGATCCAGTAGTTCTTGTCGCTGACGTACGGGCGGAGCACTGCCGCGGCGACCTCGGAGTGGTTGGCCGGCGCAAGGTAGTCACCGATGTCGTGCAGCAGTACGCACACGACCGTCTCCTCGTCCTCACCTGCGCGGTGGGCGCGAGTCGCGGCCTGCAGGGAGTGGTCGAGCCGGGAGATCTGGTAGCCGGCCGAGTCCTCCATGGTTCGCAGCCATCCGAGGACCCGGTCCGGGAAGGCCTTCATCTCCTCGGCCTCGATTCGGCCGAGCAGCTCGTAGTCCTCCGCGGCGCCGTCCTTCATCTGCGTGAACGAGACGACGCCGCTCATGCGGCACCGCCGTCGGCGGGTTCGGGGATGTGGTTGCCGAGGAGCACTCGGCGGCGTGCCATCAGGTCGTCGAAGTCCATATAGACATCTTGCAGGTGTCGGCCGCCGCTGGCTGGGTCGAAAGCGAGCCGGCCGTGCAGCACACGATGGCTGTGGACGGTGAGCAGGTCCCCCGACGAGGTCTTGAAGATGACCTTGTACCGGTCGCTGTCGATCCGGCGGCCGAGGGTGCGGTACGCGCGGTAGAACGCTTCGACGTCCGCGAACGTCGCGTTGACGGGCTGTGCCAGCTGGTTGGAGAACCGGAACGTTCGTACCCGCCGGTCGGGGTCGAGCTGGATGAGAGGGGCCGTGGCGTAGGTGTCCTCGTCTCGAGAGGAAGAGCTGGAACGTCACATCGATGCGTGCCAGGGTCTCGAACGCCTCCGGGTCTTCGCGACGTAGGTCCTCGACGACTGCCCATCCGTCCGTGACGGTGCTTTCGCCACCAGTGGCTTCGTTGACCAGAAAGTGAAGCAGCTGGATGCTCGGAGGCCAGCTGTAGCTCGGCAGGTCGGTGTGCGGCTTCAGCTCGATGGGCGTGTGGGCGACGTTGTAGCCGTCGGGGTCGTGTCGGACGTTGTGGATGCGCTCGAAGGCGGTCTCGCGGACGTGGCCGACCGTCTCGGCGAACCGCTCCACCTCGCCGTCCACAGACGGTGTCCCCGCCACGATGGCGACGCCGTAGTCGCGGAGGGCTTCCAGGTAGGCGATCTGGCCCTCGACCGTCTCGACCACGTCGGCGTGGTCGAAGCTGGGGACCGCAGGCAGGGTCGCGTCCCACAGGATCGGTCGGTGGCGGGCCCGGGTCCGGGCTCCGGACGAGTAGTCCCGCTCCATGAGCCACCGCATCGAGTACCTGGTCCAGTGGCCGTCGTTCCACTCCAGATGCAGGCAACCGTCGACTTCACTGACGACCGCGCTGGTGGGGGCGATGTCGTCGGGGATGTACGCCGTGAACAGTGCCCGCCCTCCCGACTGGGACACACGACACTCGCTGCAGGCGCAGTTGTCTCGCAACCACACGTAGTGGAAACAGGAAGTTCCCGCGGAGTGCGTGAGCTCGAGGTGTGCGTCGTGCAGATCAACGGTCACAACGTCGACGGGTGCGTCCTCGTGGGTGGGCTGAGCGGTCACGATGGCCTCCTGGGCCTGCAGTCGAACCTTCGGAGAGCATGTCGGTGCCCGAGGCCGTAGCTCCATGGGGATGCTTCACCGCCACTCCCGCCTGATCAACCCGAACACCCACGAGTCGGACACCTCGCCGTTCACGACGCAGTCCTCCCGCAACGTCCCTTCACGCACGAACCCGAGCTTCTCCAGGACGCGCGCCGATGCCACGTTGCGCGTATCGGTCTCCGCCTGGACCCGATTCAGGTCCAGCGTGTCGAACGCCCACTGCAACAACCCGTGCGCGGCCTCGGTCGCGTAGCCGTGACCCCATGCCGCTTCGTCGAGGCAGTAGCCCAGTGACGCGCTGCGGTAGTCGGGATTCCATCGGGTCAGACTGCACCAGCCGAGGAAGGTTCCGTCGGAGACACGGTCCATCGCCAGCCGGGCCCCGGTGCCTTCGTCCGCCATCTGCCCGCACGCGATGATGAAGCGCTCCGCCCGTACGTGTTCGCTCCACGGCGGCGAGTCCCAGTAGCGCAGCACGTAGGCGTTGCTGTGCAGCCCGAAGAGGGCGTCCGCGTCCGCCTCGGTGAAGGGGCGCAGTCTCAGGCGTTCAGTATGCAGCGTGGGAGTGGGCAGGGACATGCGGGCCATAGTGCCTCGCTCCGAGGATGCATGTGATCTCTGCCTTGCGCGGACGGCCGCGCGACGGGGGTGACACCTTCGCCGGCGGGCACCCCGGCCGCTGGATCACACGCGCGTACCCCGGTGACCGCTACGCACCGGGACACTCTCGAAGCCGCGAAGCACGAGCAGCGAGCGCCGGGTCGGCGAGCCGGCCGGCTCGAGCGTGGGGAACCGGCGGAGCAGCTCCTCGACGGCGATGCGGGCCTCCAAGCGGGCAAGCGAAGCGCCGAGGCAGTGATGGATGCCGAGCGAGAAGGACAGGTGTCGGCCAGGGTCTGGCCTGTCTATCCGGAACTCCTCGGGCTGCTCGAAAAGCGCTGGGTCTCGGTTGGCGCCGCCGGTGAACACGAGGACGGCGCGACCGGCGGGGATCATCGCGCCGCGGACCTCCACATCCTCGGTGGCTGTCCTGGAGGTCAGCTGGACCGGGCTGTCGTAGCGGAGCATCTCGTCGATCGCCGCGGGTACCAGGGCCGGATCCTGACGGAGACGGTCTCGGCTGTCGGGGTCGCCGAGCAGAGCGACCATACCGTTGCCGATGAGGTTCCCGGTGGTCTCGAACCCGGCGATCAGCAGCAGCAGGGCCGTGCTCACCACCTCGCCCGAGGTCAGCCGGTCGCCCTCCTCCTCGGCCGCGATGAGGCGGGACAGGATGCTGTCGTCGGGATCGGCTCGGCGCTCGCGCACCAGATCCTGGAGGTAGCGGGTCAGCGCGAGCTCTGCGGCGCGGGTCTGCGCCTGGGCGGCCGCCGCCGTCTGGGGGTCAAGAGTCGCGGCCACGTCATGACCCCAAGCCCGGAACCGGGCCTGATCCTGGCGCGGCACGCCGAGCAGGTGGCAGATGACCGCGATCGGGAGCGGGAACGCAAGCGCATCGATCAGGTCGAACCCGGCTGAGCCGTCCGTAGCGGTCAACAGCCGGTCGGTGACGTCGCGGATCCACGGCTCGAGCCCGGCGACGACCCTGGGCGTGAACGCGCCGGAGACCAGCCGGCGCAGCCGGGTGTGGTCAGGCGGGTCCATCGTGAGCAGGTCCGCGGCGGGCAGTCCGGCGCGTGGGTCGTCCGGCGGATAGGACGGCGGCTTGTAGCCGGGCTGGTGCACCGGCGAGCTGCTGAACCGCCGGTCTCGCAGGATGCTCGCGACCGTCGCGTGATCGGCGGCGGCGTACACGCCGAGCGGGCTCCGCACCAGGCCGCGCTGCCGCACCTGTGCGTACACCGGGTACGGGTCGGCCTTGGTCGCCGGGAGCATCATCCGGGCGACCGGGTCCCCTCGCCATTGACAGAGCCGCAGCACGGCGGGCTCGACAACGCGATTGTTGACTGTCTGTACGAGGCCCATCTCGCACCCCCTCGCCGCACGGCCGGCCCATCGCTTGCTGGCCACGGCAGCCGCCATGAATACCAAGAGTATATGTAAACTGAAAGTATCTGTATTCCAACGGTATGTCAATGTGGCAGCATGGGCACATGGCCCGGGTGAACAGAGCGGATTCGAAGGAGCGCACGCGGCAACGGCTGCTGGCGGAGGCACATCGGCAGTTCCGGCAACGCGGGTACGCCGCCACGTCGCTGGAGCAGATCGCGGAGGCTGCGGAGGTGACCAAGGGCGCCATCTACGGCCACTTCGCCAGCAAGGAGGATCTGATGCTCAGCGCCCTCGAGGCCGCCCCGTCCCCGGACTACTCGGGCACGCTGAACGACGAGTCGCGGCCGTTGCGCGAGCGCCTCGCGCAGTTCGCTCGCGCCCTCGCCGCGGAGGAACCCGACGGCACCGACGAGCTGGCGATGTACCTGGAGTTCTTCGCCGCCCTGATGCGCAACCCGGATGCGCTGCAGCGCTACAGCAGCAGCCGGGAGCGCCGCCTCGAGGAGCTGGCCCACGACGACGGCTCCGAGAGCGGCGACCTCGTCGCGGGAGTCACGCCCGTCCAGGCCTGGACCATCGGCGAGGCCATGCTGGTCGGCCTGCAGATCGAACGGCGCCTCGCTCCCGGACTTGTCACGCCGGAGGTGTTCGAGCTGGCGTTCGGCCTGCTCGCCGAGTTGTACCAGGAGCCGTAGGGCCGAGGAGGACGACCGCCGCGTGGGCGCCCGCGTCGCAAGCCTCTGGAGCGCAGTGCCGGTCTCAGACCCGGGTCTCAGGCAACCTTGTCTCGGGGTAGTGGGCGGGTGCCGGTGTGGTCGACGAGGTAGAGGGCGCCGTGGGGGTCGCGCCAGAGGTAGATGCCGGGGAAGGGTTGTTTGATCGTCCATCGTCCGAAGGTCTTCAGGCGGTGGTGGGGGGTGGTCATCGGTCCGTAGTTCCCGATCCGTGACTGGCCGGCCCGAGCTGGTCGACCGTCGGGCCGGTGTTGGTAGGGCTCGGTGTGGTCGATCTGGTCGGGGTCGAGGCTGGTGGAGTACGGGAAGGTGTCGGCCGGCGTCATCAGGCGCACGGCCCGTCGATGTCGCTCGGG
>JAICSC010000146.1 GCA_025937085.1 Nocardioides sp. | reverse complement strand
GCCGTACCTCCCACGAACGCGTCGTACGCGCCGCGCGTGAACACCACGTCGTCGGCAGCCAGCACGTCGTAGGTGTTGAGCTGGTCGACGGCGACGATGTGGGCCTCGACCGCGTTGCGCAGCGAGAGCCAGGTGAGGGCGTCGGAGCGCTCGAGCACCACCAGGAAGTTGGCGCGGTCGGAGACGACGCCACGGAGCGCACCGAGCGCGGTCTTCGTCGACGGGAGCTCGCCGGAGACCAGCGACTCGACGACGTGGATGCGCCCCTCGCGGGCCCGGTCGGAGAGCGCACCGCGAAGGGCCGCGGCGATCATCTTCTTGGGCGTGCGCTGGGCGTAGCTGCGCGGCTGCGGACCGTGGACCGTGCCACCGCCGGCGAACTGCGGGGCCCGGATCGAGCCTTGGCGGGCGCGGCCGGTGCCCTTCTGCTTGTAGGGCTTGCGGCCGCCACCGCGGACTTCGCCGCGGGTCTTGGTGGAGTGGGTGCCCTGGCGGGCGGCTGCCTGCTGGGCCACCACGACCTGGTGGATCAGCGGGATGTTCACCTCGGCGTCGAAGATCTCGGCGGGGAGGTCGACGTTGACGACCTTCGCGCCGGACGCCGCGGCCGTCGAGCCGGACTTCGGGGCAGCCTTCTTCGTGGTGGTCGCCATGATCAGGCCTCCTTCTGCGCGATCTTGGCGGCCGAGCGGAGGACGACGAGGCTGCCCTTGGGGCCGGGGACGGCTCCCTTGAGCAGGATCAGGCCCTTCTCGGTGTCGACCGCGTGGACGACGATGTTCTGCGTGGTCACGGAGTCACGACCCATCAGGCCGGCCATCCGGACTCCCTTGAACACGCGACCGGGGGTCGCGCAGGCGCCGATGGATCCCGGCTTGCGGTGGTTGCGGTGGGCTCCGTGGGAGGCACCGACTCCGGAGAAGCCGTGGCGCTTCATGGTGCCGGCGAAGCCCTTGCCCTTCGTCGTGCCGGTGACGTCGATGACGTCGCCCGCGGTGAACGTGTCCGCCGGCAGCTCCTGGCCCACGGTGTAGGAGCCGGCGTCCGCGGTGCGGATCTCTGCGACGTGACGGCGCGGGGTGACCCCGGCCTTCGCGAACTGTCCGGCCTCGGGCTTGGTGACCTTGCGGGAGTCGATCTCGCCGAACCCGACCTGGATGGCGTTGTAGCCGTCGGTCTCGGGCTTGCGGACCTTGGTGACGACGTTCGTGCCCGCCGCCACGACGGTGACCGGGACGATCCGGTTGTTGTCGTCCCACATCTGGGTCATCCCGAGCTTGGTGCCCAGCAGACCCTTCACGTTTCGCTCAACAGTCATCTCAATAACTCCGTGGCCTCAGAGCTTGATCTCGATGTCGACGCCGGCGGGCAGGTCGAGGCGCATCAGGGAGTCGACGGTCTTCGGGGTGGGGTCGATGATGTCGATCAGCCGCTTGTGGGTGCGCATCTCGAAGTGCTCGCGCGAGTCCTTGTACTTGTGGGGGGAGCGGATGACGCAGTACACGTTCTTCTCGGTCGGCAGCGGCACGGGGCCGGCGACCTTGGCACCCGTCCGGGTGACCGTGTCCACGATCTTCCGCGCCGAGGTGTCGATCACCTCGTGGTCATAGGCCTTGAGCCTGATGCGGATCTTCTGTCCCGCCATAGGTCTCTCTCGTCCTTCGTGTCGTACTGCATGGTTCGTACTACCCGGTTCGTACTGCTCGTCCCGGCACCGGCGATCCCCGACCCCCGAGGTCGGGCGTGTCGCGCGGGGCGGCACACAGATCCCCGGTGCGCGTGGACCTGCATCGTGTTGGTGGGTGCTCGGCCACCACATGGGCGGGGGCCGAACCATCGGGTCTCCTGGTGCGGCGCGACGCACGTCGACCAGCGAACCAGCGGGAGACGCGATTCAGGAGTCAAGTGCGGCGCACCCCGGCAACCCGCCGGAGCAACCGGACAATCCTGACAGATGCCGCCTGGCACGACAAATTGGAGAGAGCAGCCGACCGTGAGGAACGAACGGTCGGCGTGGGCGAACGAAGGTCGAGCAAGCGCACGACCGAGCTTGCGAGGGCGTGACCGCGCGTCGAGACTCACGCCCCGCAGAGTGAGCTTGCGAACTCTGCGATCAGGGCGGGAGGTCGAGGAGCGTCGGCTCGGACCGAGCCTGTGAGGGACGAGCGACGCGTCTCGAGACCCGGCGACGGTGCCTGGGGCTCGGTCCGGTGCTGGCAAGCTCACGGCGGTTTCGAGACAGGCCCCAGGGGGCCTTCCTCAACCACCGGGTGGTGAGCGCTCGAGCAGTGGTGAGGAATGCACTCCTTCGCGCCACGGTCTTTGACAGGATGGGCACTCGCGGCACGCGGACGGGTCCCGCTGCCGAGACCACGAGCGGAGGCAGACGTGTCGGGAGCCCAGCCGCCTCCGCCGGGATGGCAGCCCCCCGAGCAGGAGCCCCCGCCCCCGCACTGGGGGCCGTACGGCGGCGCTCCGGGCCCGGGTCGGTACGTCGCGCCTCCCGGCGGGCCGGCGTACGCCGCTCCCGCTCCTTACCCCCCGACCATGCCCCCGACCATGCCCCCGGCCATGCCGGTGGCGCACAAGCCCGGGGCGATCCCGCTCCGTCCGCTGGTGCTCAGCGACATCTTCGACGGAGCGTTCCGGATCATCCGGTACAACCCGAAGGCCACCATCGGTGCCGCCGTACTGGTCTCCGCGGTCGCGATGATCGTGCCGATCCTGGCCGGGATCGCCACCGGCTCCACCGGCGGACTGGCACCGGACCCCGGCAGCGACTCGCTCTCGGACAGCCAGGTCGTGGACCTGCTGATCGCACTGGGAGGCCTCCTCGTCGGCACGCAGCTGCAGGCGATCGGACTGCTGTTCGTCTCCGGGATGATCGCCCACGTGAGCTCGGCCGCAGCCGTGGGGCGGAAGCTGACCATCAGCGAGGCCTGGGCCGCGACGCGCGGGAAGCGCTGGCGGCTCCTGGGGATGTCGTTCCTCCTCGGTCTCGGGGTGGTCCTCGTCGTCGCGGTCGCGGTCGGCCTGGTCGTGCTCGCGGCGGTGACGTTCAAGGCACCGCTCGGCGAGGTCGTGGTCTTCGCGCTCGTGCTGGGCCTCGCGCTGTTCGTCGGGTACCTGTGGTTCTGGGTCCGGATCCGGGCCTTGGCGGTCCCGACCCTGATGCTGGAACCGGTCGGGGTGTTCGCCGCGCTCGGTCGCGCGATCCGCCTGTCGCGCCACCAGTTCTGGCGGCTCCTCGGACTGCTGCTCCTCGTGACCCTGGTGATCGGGGTCGCAGGCGGAATCGTGCGTCTCCCGTTCAGCATCGCCGGGCAGGTCTTCCTCACCGGCTCGACAGACACGGGTCACGGCCTGGTGATCTACCTCCTGCTCACGGCCGTCGGAACCGTGATCTCCTCGGCCGTGCTGCAGCCGTTCTCGGCGGCAGTGTCGGCGCTGCTCTACATCGACCAACGCATCCGCAAGGAGGCCTACGACGTCGAGCTGCTCGGCCGGGCCGGGATCCTGCCGAGCTGATGCTGGTCCCCGGTCCGCCCCTGCAGCCCTCCGGCGCCGAGGGCCGCAGTCTGCTGCGCGAGGAGCTGCTGCACGGTGAGTACCACCGGCAGCACCTCCTCCAGCGCCTGCTCGGATGGCTGTTCCGCCGGCTCGAGGGCGGCGTCGGCGCGGCGTCCGGCACGAACGGCGTGACGGCATTCGTGACGATGCTGATCGGAGCTGCGCTCGTCGTCGGGCTGGCTCTGGTGCTCGCCCGAGTACGTCGTGACCGTCGGCAGCGGGAACGCACGGCGGACGTGTTCGCCGACAACGGTCCGACGGCGGCCGAGCTGCGCCGCCGGGCCGACGCCGCGCTCGCGGAGGGTCGCCACGCGGATGCGGTGCTGGACGCGTTCCGGGCGATCGCCGTCCGCCAGGTCGAGCGGGGCAGGCTCAGCGACCAGCCCGGCGCGACGGCGCACGAGGTCGCGGCCAGCCTGGCGACGACGTACCCGGACCACGGCGACCGGGTCGGTCGAAGCGCCGACCTCTTCGACGCCACTCTCTACGGCGACCGGCCGGCGGGGGCGCACGATGCGACCGCGGTGCTGGACCTCGACGACACCTTGACGGGGGCCCGATGAGGTGGCTGGCCCGACACCGGCTGTGGGTGCTGGTGGTCACCGCCGCCGTGGTCGCGGTGGCGGTGTCGGCCTGGATGGGCCGGCACGACCGCACGTACGGCGCGGCGCTGGACCCCGGAAACCCCGACGGCGACGGCGCCCAGGCCGTCGCCCGCGTCCTCGACGACCAGGGCATCGACGTCGAGGTGGTGCGTTCGGCGGACGAACTCGACGCGGCCGCCGCCGACGCGTCCACGACGATCGTGGTCACCTCGGCCGGGAACCTCGGACGCTCCACGACATCGCGGCTGCTGCAACACCAGGGCGACGCGGACCTCGTCGTGGTGGCGCCCGGCCCCGAGCTGCTCGGACAGCTGGGCATCGACGCCTTTCCCGTGACCACGCACCCGGACGTGCCCGTGGCGGCCGGGTGCACGGCGTACGACGGGCTGGCGGTGCGGGTGGACACCGCCCAGGCCTACCGCACGGAGGGGTGCTTCCGCGGCACGGACGGCGTGCTCCTCGCCCAGCCGAGGGCCGGGCTGACCCTGCTCGGGGCGCCGGCCGTGCTCGGCAACGACCAGGTGCTCGAGAGCGACAATGCGGCGGTGGCCCTGCGGCTGCTCGGTGAGCGGCGCCGGCTCGTCTGGTACGTGCCGTCGCTCGCCGACCTCGGCGGCGCCGACAGTGTGTCGGTGCGGAGCCTGCTGCCCGACTGGATCGTCCCGGGTCTCTGGCTGCTCGTGGTGACCGGAGCGGCCCTGGTCGCCTGGCGTGGCAGGCGACTGGGCCCGCTCGCCAGCGAGCCGCTCCCCGTGTCGGTCAAGGCGGTGGAGACGACTCGCAACCTGGGTCGGCTGTACCGTCGCGCCGGCGACCGGCAGCATGCCGCCGAGACGCTCCGCTCCGCCGCCCGGGCCCGGCTGGCCGAGCGGCTGCGCCTCCCCCACGGCGTGCCGGCCGCCCGCCTGGTGGACGACGTCGCCGCGCGCACCGGGCGGCCACCGGGTGAGATCGACGCCCTGATCGGGCCCACGGCGTACCCACCCGGCGACGATCGAGAGCTGGCCGGCCTGGCTCAGCGGCTCATCGAGCTCGACAGAGAGGTGTCCCACCCATGACCCCACCCAGCGACGCCCGCGACCGGCTCGCCGCCGTCCGTACCGAGGTGGCCAAGGCGGTGGTCGGCCAGGACGCCGCCGTCTCCGGCCTGCTGGTCGCCCTGCTCTGCGGCGGCCACGTGCTCATGGAGGGAGTTCCCGGCGTCGCCAAGACGCTGCTGGTGCGCAGCCTGGCTGCCGCGCTGTCGGTGCGGACGAAGCGGGTGCAGTTCACCCCGGACCTGATGCCCGGCGACATCACCGGGTCGATGGTGATCGACAGCAGCCGTGGCGAGCTCTCGTTCCGCGAGGGTCCGGTCTTCACCAACCTGCTGCTGGCCGACGAGATCAACCGCACGCCGCCCAAGACCCAGTCCGCGCTGCTGGAGGCGATGGAGGAGGGGCAGGTCAGCGTCGACGGCACCTCGCACACGCTGCCGCGGCCGTTCCTGGTCGCCGCCACCCAGAACCCGGTGGAGTACGAAGGCACCTACCCGCTGCCCGAGGCCCAGCTGGACCGCTTCCTGCTCAAGGTGGTGCTCCCGGTCCCGGACCGCGCGCAGGAGCTGGAGATCGTCAATCGGCACGCGTCGGGCTTCGAGCCGCAGGACGTGGCGGCCTCGGGGGTCACCGCCGTCGCCGGCGTCGACGACATCGCGGCCGGGAGACGCGGCGTACGCGAGGTGCAGGTCTCCACCGAGGTTGCGGGGTACGTCGTCGACATCGCCCGCGCCACCCGCCAGGCGCCGTCCCTGGGCCTCGGCGCGAGCCCGCGCGGAGCGGTGGCGCTGATGCGGACCGCCCGGGCGTGGGCCTGGATGTCCGGCCGTGACTTCGTGACCCCGGACGACGTCAAGGCACTCGCCCAGGCGACCCTCGCCCACCGACTCTCCCTGCGACCCGAGGCCGAGCTCGAGGGGGTCGACGTCGGCGCCGTGCTCTCCTCGGCGCTGGGCTCGGTCCCCGTCCCACGCTGAGAGCCGGTCATGGCGATCACCGGACGCGTCTCACTGCTGCTCCTTCTCGGGCTCGTGGCCGTGCTGGCGCGCCCGGACGGCTCGACGGTGTGGCTGTGGCTGCTCGTCGTCGTCCTGCTCGTCGGCGTGGACCTGTTCCTGGCTCCGCCGCTGCGGTGGTTCTCGGTCGAGCGGCTGCCGGCGGGTCGGATCCGGGCCGGGCACCACGCGACCAGCACTCTGGCCGTCGGGAACACCGGGTCACGGCGCGCCTCGCTGCTGGTGCGCGACGCCTGGCAGCCGAGCGCCGGGGCGCAGGGCAACCGCCACCGCCTTCACCTGCCACCTGGCGAACGGGTCCTGCTCGCCACGCCGCTGCTTCCAGCCCGGCGTGGGGAGCTGTCGGCTCTCGGCGTCACCGTGCGCTGCTTCGGGCCGCTCGGGCTCGCCGCCCGGCAGCGCACCCTCGAGGCACCCGCGACGGTCCGGGTCGTCCCGCCGTTCGAGTCGCGCAAGCACCTCCCGTCGCGCCTGGCCCGCCTCCGTGACCTCGACGGCCGATCGGCGGTGCGGATCCGCGGTCAGGGCACCGAGTTCGACTCGCTTCGGGAGTACGTCCGCGGGGACGACGTGCGCTCGATCGACTGGCGCGCCTCGGCTCGCAACCGCAACGTCGTCGTCCGCACCTGGCAGCCCGAGCGCGACCGGCGCATCGTGCTGGTCCTCGACTCCTCGCGGGTCTCGGCCGGCCGGGTCGACGACGTACCTCGGCTCGACTCGGCGATGGAGGCCGCGCTCCTGCTGACCGCCCTCGCCACCCGCGCCGGGGACCGGGTCGATGTCGCTGCCGGCGACCGGAGGGTGCGTGTGCGGCTACGGCTGGCCGGGGCCCGCGACGCCACCAGTCGTCTCGAGGACGCCCTCGCCGGCCTCCACCCGGAGATCGCCGAGGCCGACTGGCCAGGTCTGGCCGGAGCGGTCCAGCGGTTCGGCCGGCAACGGGCGCTCTTCGTCCTGCTGACACCGCTGGAGCCGTCCGCGGTCGAGGAGGGGTTGCTGCCCGTGCTCCCGGTGCTCGTCGCCCACCACCGGGTGGTGCTGGCCTCGGTCCGCGACCCCGAGCTGGAACGGATGGCCGTTGCCCGGCACGGGCTCGACGAGGTGTACGCCGCCGCCGCGGCCGAGCAGACCCTGTCCCGGCGGCGGGCCACCGCCGACCTCCTGGAGACCCTCGGCGTCCACGTGATCGACGTACCCGCCGACGACCTGCCGCCCGCCCTCGCAGACCACTACCTGTCCCTCAAGGCCCGCGGGTTGTTGTGAGCTATGCCTGGATGCAGGCTAAGCCTGAGCGGCGACCCGGTCCTCGAGGAGAGGCGGGTCGAGGTCGCCGGTGTGGCCGCGGTCGAACGCCTGGCGGCCGAGCACGAAGACGTAGGCCAGGAAGGTCGCCTCGGCGAGGATGCCGATCGCGATCCGCGCCCAGGTCGGCAGCGGCGAGGGCGTCACGAACGCCTCGATGCACCCGCTCACCGCCAGCACCCCGACCAGGCCGAGCGCGACGGTCGCGGCGGTGCGGCCCTCGTGGGCGAACGACTGGGCGCGGCTCAGGTCTCCCGGCTCGACCCACGACCAGAACAGCCGCAGCCCGACCCCGCCGGCGACGAAGACGGCGGTCAGCTCCAGGAGCCCGTGCGGGAGGATCAGCCCCCAGAACTCCGCGGCGTGGCCGTGCCGGGTCATGATCGACCCGATGATCGCGAGGTTCGCGATGTTCTGGAACAGCAGGTAGAGCACCGGCAGGCCGAGCACCCCGAGCGCCAGGCACAGACCCGCCACCCACACGTTGTTGGTCCAGACCTCCGCGGCGAAGTGGGACGCGGCGTACTGGCTGTAGTAGTCGGAGAAGTCGTGGCTGACCAGTCGGTCGACGTCACGCGGTGAGAGCAGCGTCTGCTCGACGTTCGGGTGGTCGAGGAGCCACCACATCATCACCGCGGTCGCGACGACGTTGCCGGCCAGCGTGCCCAGCCACCACCACCGGAGCCGGTACAGCGCAGCCGGGAACCGCTCGAGCGCGAAGGAGCGGACTCCGTCCCACGTGCTGCCGCGCGCCCCACCGGCGCGGTTGCGAGCCCGGCTCAGCAGCAGGGACAGGTAGGTGATCACGGTCGCGTCCGGCGTGGCGGTCCGGATCGTCGACAGATGGGTGGCCACCCGTTGGTACCGCTCGACCAGCTCGTCACTCTC
>JAICSC010000168.1 GCA_025937085.1 Nocardioides sp. | reverse complement strand
GGTCCTCTGCGTCCACGAGAACAAGTACTACGCCGACCTGGCCGGCACCCGCACCACCCAGCAGCGGGTCCGGCTGCTCCCGACGTTCACGGCGATGGGGTCGGACGACGAGCGCGGCATCTTCGACGACATGACCTCGATCGCCCCACCCGCGGGCCGTGGCTGGGAGTACGTCGTGGGCGCGGTCGCCGACGGCGCCTGGGACTGGGACTCCGAGCTCGCCGAGGTCCCGGACCTCCTCGCCGAGAAGCTGGCGGCGCCGACCGTGGAGGCCGGCACCTACGACCTGGTGATCGACCCGTCCAACCTGTGGCTCACCATCCACGAGTCCATCGGTCACGCCACCGAGCTCGACCGTGCGCTGGGGTACGAGGCGAACTACGCCGGCACCTCGTTCGCGACCATCGACAAGCTCGGCACGCTCCGGTACGGCTCCCCCGTCATGCACGTCACCGGTGACCGCACGGTCGAGCACGGCCTCGCGACCATCGGGTACGACGACGAGGGCGTGGCCACCCAGAGCTGGGACATCGTCAAGGACGGCGTGCTGGTCGGCTACCAGCTCGACCGGCCGATGGCCCACCTCCACCCGGAGCTGAACGCGAATGGGGGGAAGGGCCGCTCCAACGGCTGCGCGTACGCCGACTCCCCCGGCCACATCCCCATCCAGCGGATGGCCAACGTCTCTCTGCAGCCTGGTGCCGAGGACGTCTCCACCGAGGATCTGGTCGGCCGGGTCGAGCGGGGCCTCTACGTCGTCGGCGACAAGTCGTGGTCGATCGACATGCAGCGGTTCAACTTCCAGTTCACCGGGCAACGGTTCTACGCGATCCGCGACGGGAGGCTGGCCGGTCAGGTCCGCGACGCGGCGTACCAGGCCACGACGACGGACTTCTGGGGCTCGATGGAGGCGGTCGGCGGCCCGGCGACCTGGGTCCTGGGCGGCGCCTTCAACTGCGGCAAGGCACAGCCCGGCCAGGTCGCGTCGGTCAGCCACGGCTGCCCGACCGCGCTCTTCCGGGATGTGCGGATCCTCAACACCGACGAGGAGGGAGCTCACTGATGGCCGCCACGTCGACCGCCACCGTCCCGGAGCTGGTCGAGCACGCGCTTGCCGCCTCGACCGCCGACGACTGCATCGTGATCGCCCACCACACGACGAGCGCGAACCTGCGCTGGGCCAACAACACGCTGACCACCAACGGCGCGATGCGCTCCGTCGACGTGGCGGTGGTGTCGTTCGTGGGGAAGGCCGGCGGCCCGTCCGTCGGAACGATCTCCGGCAGCGCCACGACGCCCGAGCAGGTCGGAGCGCTGGTCGCAGCGGCCGACGCCCAGGCGTATGCCGCCGACCCCGCGACGGACGCCCAGGACCTGGTCGCCGGCGGTGCGGCAGTGGACTGGGAGGAGCCGCCGGTCGAGACCGACGTCCATGTGTTCGACAGCTTCGCTCCCGAGCTCGGCGAGGCGTTCGACCGGGCCCGCTCGGGAGGGCGGGTTCTGTACGGCTTCGTCGACCACCGCATCGCCACGACGTATGTCGCCTCCTCGACCGGACTGAGGCTCAGGCACGTCCAGCCGACCGGCCACTACGGATGCACCGGCAAGTCCGCCGACCTCACGAACAGTGCCTGGGTGGGCGGTGCGACCCGCGACTTCGTCGGCGTCGACCCCCTCGCCCTCGAGGCCGACCTGGAACGCCGCCTGGGGTGGGGTGCCCGACAGGTCGACCTGCCGGCCGGGCGCTACGACACGATCCTGCCCCCTGCCGCGGTGGCCGACCTGATGATCGACGCCTACTGGTACGCCGGCGCCCGCGACGCCCACGACGGGCAGTCGGTGTTCAGCAGGCGCGGGGGCGGGACCCGGATCGGCGAGCAGGTGGCACGTCCCGAGGTCACCCTCTTCTCCGACCCGGCGTACCCGGGGCTGGAGTGCGCGCCCCACGCCGTCGTCGCGTCCTCGAGCAGTGACGCCTCGGTCTTCGACAACGGCCTCTCGCTCGCTCGCACCGACTGGATCGGGGCGGGCACCCTGTCCGCGCTGCGCCAGACCCGCGAGACCGCCGCCCTGACCGGGCAACCGGTGACACCGGCGATCGACAACCTGGTTCTCGACGTCGACGCCGCGGACGGCACCCTCGAGAACCTCGTCGCCGGCACCGAGCGCGGTCTGCTGCTGACCTGCCTGTGGTACATCCGCGCGGTCGACCCGCAGACCTTGCTGCTCACCGGCCTGACCCGCGACGGCGTGTACCTCGTCGAGAACGGCGAGATCACCGGCGCGGTGAACAACTTCCGGTTCAACGAGAGCCCGATCGACCTGCTCCGCCGCTTCAGCCACGCCTCCGCCACCGTGCCGGCGTTCAGCCGCGAGTGGGGCGACGACTACTTCTCCCGCACCGCCATGCCGGCTCTGCGGGTGCCCGACTTCAACATGTCGAGCGTGTCGCAGGCCAGGTGAGGAGGCGCGCTCGCACGTCCTCGAGTGCACCGGAGCGAACCGGATCTACTCGGCGAACGCCTCGGGCGGCGGGCAGGCGCAGACGAGGTGGCGGTCGCCGTACGCCTGGTCGATCCGGGCGACCGGCGCCCAGTACTTGTCGGGGTCGGGGCCCGTCGGGAACGCCGCGATCTCACGCGGATAGGCGCGGTCCCAGTCGCCGACGACGGCGCGCGTGGTGTGCGGAGCGCCCCTCAGCGGCGACTTGTCCACGCTCCACTCCCCCCGCTCGACCTGCTCGATCTCGGCTCGGATCGCCAGCATCGCGTCGCAGAACCGGTCGATCTCGGTGAGGTCCTCCGACTCGGTCGGCTCGACCATCAGGGTCCCGGCGACCGGGAACGACATCGTGGGAGCGTGGAAGCCGTAGTCGATCAGGCGCTTCGCCACGTCGTCGACGGTCACGCCGGACGCCTTCGTGAGGCCGCGCAGGTCGAGGATGCACTCGTGCGCGACCAGTCCACCGTGGCCCCGGTAGAGCACGGGGTAGGCACCGTCGAGCCGGGCCGCGACGTAGTTGGCCGCCAGCACTGCGGTGGCGGTCGCCCGACGCAGCCCGTCGGACCCCATCATCCGGATGTAGGCCCAGGAGATCGGCAGGATCCCGGCCGACCCGAACGGCGCGGCGCTGATCGCCCCGATGCCTTCGCGGCGGTCCGGGTCGGGGTGGCCGGCGTGGCTCGGGAGGTACGGCGCGAGGTGCGCCCGTACCGCGACCGGCCCGACCCCGGGCCCGCCGCCGCCGTGCGGGATGCAGAAGGTCTTGTGCAGGTTCAGGTGGGAGACGTCGCCGCCGAACTCCCCCGGCCGGGCGTAGCCCAGGAGCGCGTTGAGGTTCGCACCGTCGACGTACACCTGGCCACCGGCCTCGTGCACGATCGCGCAGAGGTCGGTGACGGTGTCCTCGTAGACGCCGTGGGTCGAGGGGTAGGTGACCATGATCGCGGCCAGGACGTCACGATGCTCGTCGCAGACCAGGCGCAGGTCGTCGAGGTCGACCGAGCCGTCGTCGGCCGCCTTGACCACCACGACCCGCATCCCTGCCATGACCGCCGAGGCAGCGTTCGTGCCGTGGGCCGAGGAAGGGATGAGACAGATGTTCCGCTCGGGCCGACCGTTGGCGCGATGGTAGCCGCGGATCGCCAGCAGCCCCGCGAGCTCGCCCTGGGACCCGGCGTTCGGCTGGATCGAGACCCGGTCGTAGCCGGTCGCCTCGGCGAGCATCGACTCGAGCCCGTCGATCAGCTCGCGGTAGCCCTCGGCGTCCTCCGCGGGCGCGAACGGGTGCAGGTCGGCGAACCCGTGCGTCGAGACCGGCTCCATCTCGGTGGTCGCGTTCAGCTTCATCGTGCACGAGCCGAGCGGGATCATCCCGCGGTCGAGCGCGTAGTCGCGCGCCGAGAGGGTGCGCAGGTAGCGCAGCATCCGGGTCTCGCTGCGGTGGGACGAGAAGACCTCGTGGGTGAGGTACGGTGTGGTGCGGGCGAGCTCGGCGGGGATCGTCTCGCCGGTGCTGATCGAGTGTGACCCGCTCTCGAAGGCGTCGAAGGCCTTCAACACAGCGCCGAACGTGGCTGGGGTGAAGGTCTCACCGACACTCAGCCCGACGTGGTCGTCGTCGACGTGGCGTACCTGCACACCCTGCGCCCGTGCCGCGGCCACGACCTCGGCTGCCCGGCCGGGGACACGGACGAGCAGCGTGTCGAAGTACTCGGCATGCACGACCTCCACCCCGCCTCTCCGGAGCATCCCGCCGAGCTGTCGGGCGTGGTCCCTGATCCTTTCGGCGATGCCCTTGAGTCCCTCTGGGCCGTGGTACACGGCGTACATCGAGGCGACCACGGCCAGCAGGACCTGCGCGGTGCAGATGTTGGAGGTGGCCTTGTCGCGGCGGATGTGCTGCTCGCGGGTCTGCAGCGCGAGGCGGTACGCCGGGCGGCCCTCCGCGTCGACCGAGACCCCCACCAGGCGGCCGGGCAGGTGCCGCTCGAGACCGGTCGCGACGGACATGAAACCGGCGTGCGGGCCGCCGTAGAACATCGGAACGCCGAAGCGCTGGGACGACCCGACGACGACGTCGGCACCGAGCCGGCCGGGGGCTTCGATGAGGGTGAGGGCGAGCAGGTCGGCGGCGACGACCGCCAGCGCCTCCCGCTCGTGCGCCGCCTCGATGACCGGCCGCGGGTCGAGGATCCGGCCGGACGCACCGGGGTACTGGACCAGCACGCCGGAGATCTCACCGTCCGGCAGGCCGTCGGTCAGGTCGGCCACCAGCACCTCGATGCCCATGGCGGCCGCGCGGGTGCGGACCACCTCGATGGTCTGGGGCAGGGCATCGGCGTCGACCACGAACGGCCCGGACGCGTTGCGCCTGGCGCGGCGTACCAGCGTCATCGCCTCGGCGGCGGCCGTGCCCTCGTCGAGGAGGCTCGCGTTGGCCGTGGGGAGCCCGGTGAGGTCCGCGACCATGGTCTGGAAGTTGAGCAGCGCCTCGAGCCGGCCCTGCGAGATCTCCGGCTGGTACGGCGTGTACGCCGTGTACCAGCTCGGGTCCTCGAGCACGTTGCGTCGGATCACCGGCGGGGTGATCGTCGCGTGGTACCCCAGGCCGATCATCGACTCGGCGGGCCGGTTGAGGCCGGCGAGGCGACGGAGCTCGCGGGCCGCGTCGTGCTCCGACAGGGGCTCGGGAAGATCCAGTGCGCGCGAGGCGATTGCGGCCGGGACGGCGGTGGCCATCAGCTCGTCGAGTGAGGAGAAGCCGACCCGGTCGAGCATCCCGGCGATTTCGTCGGGGCCCGGCCCGAGGTGTCGGTCGGCGAAGGTGGGCGGCTGGCTCACGGGTGGCTCCTCGACTGGATCGTCAGATTCGCCTCCCCCTCTGTCGAACGGCGAACCGGTCCTCCAGAGTTGCCTGACCCGCACGGTCCTGGCGCCTGAGAGGTTCCGGGGAGGGGTTGCCCCTTCGGCGCTCCGTCCCGGGCGGTCACCTGCCCCGCCCGGCGAAGACTCTCCCGCGCGGGATCGTCAGCGGCCCCACTCTAACGCGTGGGAATCAGCCCAGCCTGCGGGCCCTCCGGGCGGCGAGCTCGTCGTTGGCGTGGTGAGCGGCGTCGTCCTCGGCCGTCCGCTCGCTCGGCAGCTCGGAGAGGGTGCCCTCGATCTCGCGCCAGACCCCGCCGATGGCGATGCCGAAGACGCCCTGGCCGCCCTGGAGCAGGTCGATGACCTCGTCGTTGCTGGTGCACTCGTAGACCGAAGCACCATCGCTCATCAAGGTCACCCGGGTCAGGTCGTCGGTGCCGCGGGCGCGCAGGTGCTGGACGGCGGTGCGGATCTGCTGGAGCGAGACGCCGGCATCGAGCAGGCGCTTGATCACCTTGAGCAGGAGGATGTCGCGGAAGGAGTACAGCCGCTGGGAGCCGGAGCCGGTGGCGCTGCGCACCGTCGGTTCGACCAGCCCGGTCCGCGCCCAGTAGTCGAGCTGGCGGTAGGTGATGCCGGCTGCGTTGCACGCGGTCGGGCCGCGGTAGCCGGTGTCGCTGGGCAGCGGGGAGACGTCGTCGGTGAAGAGCAGCCCCTGCTCCTGCGCCGCCTCGGCCGCCTGGGCGACCTCGGTCTCCTGGACACGGTCCGTGGACCGGTGCTGCTCGTTGTCCTTCACTGCGGCCTCCGTCGGGTACCTCGCGTGCTGCGACTCCGGGGAAACCGTACGGCGCGAGCCACATCGGTGGAGTTACAACGAGGACAGTTCACGGTACGGCCGAGCCCGGTCCCCGTCAAAGAGGAACCCGGCGTGTCGCAACCCTCAACCTCCACTTGAGGCTGAAGGTAGGACCCGGGGTGTCAACGGGTCTCGAAGTCCTCGGGCGAGACCTGGTCGAGGAACTCGCGGAACCTCTCCACCTCGTCCTCCTGCTCCGCCGGGGCGTCCAGACCGGCCTCGGCCAGCACCTCTTCCGAGCACAGGATGCGGCTGCCCGTGCGCAGGGCCAGCGCGATCGAGTCGGAGGGCCGGGCGCTGACCTCGACCCCGGAGGCCAGGACGAGCGTGGCGAAGAAGATGTTGTCCTTCACCTCGGTGATCCGGACCTCGCTGAGCTCGTTGCCGGTGGACTCCAGGACCTCCTTGAGCAGGTCATGGGTCAGCGGTCTCGGCGGTACGACGCCCTGTTGGGCGAAGGCGATCGCCGTCGCCTCCACCGCGCCGATCCAGATCGGCAGGTAGCGCTTGCCCTCCGCGTCGCGCAGCAGCACGATCGGGCGGTTCTCCGGCATCTCGACGCGGACACCCAGGACGTCGACCTCGCGCATGGAATCCACAGTACTCCCGGCCCCAGACGGCGTTGGGGCCGTCACCGGCCCCGCAGACCGGCCTTCACCAAGGTGGCATGCAGGCGCACGGACAGCGCTGCGATCTCGCTGACCGTCTCCTCGGCGCGACCTCGCGCGGCTGCATCCCTCCCCCGCATCTGGGGGGCGACCACCTGCTCGACCAGACCCACCTCCCGGTCCGCGGCGGTCTTGAACGCCCGCAGGTGACGCGGCTCGAGGCCGAACTCCGAGAGCTCGCGTGCCGTCGTCGCGATCACCAAGGCATCGGTGTCGTAGTGGCCGGTACCGGTGTGCGGCCTGACCAGGCCGAACTGCTCGAGCTCGGAGAGCAGCTCCTCGGAGATCTCCGCGATCTTGAGCAGCTCCTTGCGGGAGAGGCGCAGGTTGTCGCGACGTGTGTACGACTCCGCGGAGGGCAACCCGTCGGCGGCGAGCGCCACGGTCGGCACGGTCGGGACGACCGGCTCGATGGGGGGTGGCTCGAGCCCCCGGTCGATCGCGTCGAGGTGCTCCCCGATGACCCGCAGCGGCAGGTAGTGGTCCCGTTGCATCCGCAGGACGTACCGCAGCCGGTCGACGTCGTCTTCGGAGAACTTCCGGTAGCCGGCCGGCGTGCGCTCGGGCTTGACCAGGCCCTTGTCCTCGAGGAACCGGATCTTGGGGATCGTCACGCCGGGGAAGTCCGGGCGCAGGAGGTCGAGCACCTCCCCGATGTTGAGACGGACCTTCCCACC
This sequence comes from Nocardioides sp., assembly GCA_025937085.1. Classification (GTDB taxonomy): domain Bacteria; phylum Actinomycetota; class Actinomycetes; order Propionibacteriales; family Nocardioidaceae; genus Nocardioides. The sequence continues at coordinate 60 of JAICSC010000168.1, read as the reverse complement.
CGTGGCCGCAGCTCCGACAGAGTTCGTCACTGGTTCGTCACTGGTTCGTCACGGGTTCGC
>JAICSC010000086.1 GCA_025937085.1 Nocardioides sp. | reverse complement strand
CCGGGTTGGCGAAATCGGCAAACGCGATGGTCTCAAACACCATTGTCCGCAAGGACTTGTGGGTTCAAGTCCCACACCCGGCACGCTCGGGCGCTGATGCCGTTGCCCGCCGGCGCTGCTTCACCATGGGATGCAGACGAGGTGAACCTGGGGCGACTGTGGAACCACGCCCTCAGGTCCGGCGGTACGCCGGGGCCACCGCGTTGATCGCGTCGCCCATCCGGTGGATCCGCAGGGCGTTGGTGGAACCCGGGATGCCGGGCGGCGAGCCGGCGATGATCACGACCAGGTCGCCCTGCTGCACCCGGCCGATCTCGAGCAGGGCCTCGTCGACCTGGCGCACCATCTCGTCGGTGTGCTCGACCGGGTTGGTCAGGAACGTCTCGACGCCCCACGACAACGACAGCTGGGAGCGGACCTTCGCCTCGGGGGTGAACCCGAGGACCGGGACGCGCCCGCGGTAGCGGGACGCCCGGCGTGCGGAGTCGCCGGACTGGGTGAAGGCGACGAGGTACTTCGCGTCGACCCGGTCGGCCACCTCGGCGGCGGCCTTCGCGATGACTCCACCTCTGGTCAGGGGCTGCCAGTCGATGGCGGCCATGCCGGCGAGCTCGTGGTCCTCGGTCGCGGTGATGATCCGGGCCATCGTCTCGACGGTCTCGATCGGGTACTCCCCCACGCTGGTCTCGCCGGACAGCATCACGGCATCGGCACCGTCGAGCACGGCGTTGGCGACGTCGGACGCCTCCGCACGGGTGGGTCGGGGGTTGTCGATCATCGACTCGAGCATCTGGGTCGCCACGATCACCGGCTTGGCGTTGCGGCGGGCCTTGTCGATGACCCGCTTCTGGAGGAACGGCACGTCCTCCAGCGGGCACTCCACGCCCAGATCGCCCCGCGCGACCATGAACGCGTCGAACGCCTCGATGACCTCGTCGAGGTTGTCGATCGCCTGCGGCTTCTCGATCTTCGCGATCACCGGCAGCAGGATGCCCTCCTCGCGCATCACCCGGCGTACGTCCTCGACGTCGGACGCGGACCTCACGAACGACAGCGCGACGTAGTCGACCGACGTCCGCAGCGCCCATCGGAGGTCGTCGACGTCCTTGTCCGACATCGCCGGCACACTGACAGCGACCCCGGGCAGGTTGAGGCCCTTGTGGTCGCTGACCTTGCCCCCGACCTCGACCCGTGTGGTGACGTCGTCCCCCTCGACCTTCAGCACCCGCAGCCGCAGCTTGCCGTCGTCGACCAGGATCGGGTCGCCCTGCGCGACGTCGCCCGGCAGACCTTTGTACGTCGTGCCGCAGACCGAGGCGTCGCCGGCCACGTCACGCGTGGTGATCACGAACTCGTCACCGGCGCTCAGCTTGACCTTGCCCGCGGCGAAGGTCTCCAGTCGGATCTTCGGACCCTGGAGGTCTGCCACGATGCCGACGCCGTGACCGGTCGCATCCGAAGCCTGCCGGACGAGGTCGTAGAGCCGGCGGTGGTCGTCGTGGTTGCCGTGGCTCATGTTGAGTCGGGCGACGTCCATCCCCGCCTCCACCAGGCGGCGGATCCTGTCGGGGGTGTCGACGGCGGGGCCGAGCGTGCAGACGATCTTGGCTCTACGCACGCCTTCAACCTAGCGCTTTCTTGGATCGTTCCAACAGGAGGCACTCGGCACAGCAAGCCCGCGCCCGTCAGCTTCAGACGACCAGCGGGCGGGCGGTCGGTGGGATCGGGCTCGGCAGGCTGGTCTCGCCGGTCAGGTAGCGGTCGACCGAGGCGGCGGCGGCGCGACCCTCGGCGATCGCCCAGACGATCAGGGACTGGCCGCGTCCGGCGTCACCGGCCACGAACACCCCATCCACGCTCGAGGCGTACGCCGCGTCCCGGGCGACGTTGCCGCGCGCGTCGAGGTCGACGCCGAGCTGCTCGAGCAGGCCCTCGCGCTGTGGCCCGGTGAAGCCCATCGCAAGCAGCACCAGCTGGGCCGGGATCTCGCGCTCTGTGCCCTCGACCGGCTGGAAAGAACCGTCGACCTCGACCAGGCGCAGGGCTCGGACCCTCCCCTCGGCGTCGCCGAGGAATGCCTGCGTGGACACGGCGTACACCCGGCTCTGCACCTCGAGATCGCCCGCCTCCTCGTGAGCGGAGGAGACGCGGAAGATCATCGGGTAGGTCGGCCACGGCTGGTGTCCGGGCCGGCCCGCGGGCGGCTCCGCCAGGATCTCGAGCTGGGTGACGGTGCGAGCGCCCTGGCGGATCGCGGTGCCGAGGCAGTCGGCGCCGGTGTCGCCGCCGCCGATGATCACGACATCCTTGCCCGAGGCCGTCACCTGGTCCCCCTCCCCCGACGGCACGGCCTCCTGACCGAGCGAAGCCCGGTTCGACTGCGGGAGGTACTCCATCGCCTGGTGGATCCCCGCGAGCTCACGACCGGGCACCGGAAGGTCACGCGGCACGGTCGAGCCGATCGCCAGAACGACCGCGTCGTACCGCTCGAGCAGGGTTGGTCCCTGGATACTGGAACCACAGTCGATACCCACCCGAAAGACGGTTCCTTCCCTTCGCATCTGGTCCAGCCGGCGGTCGAGCACCGCCTTCTCCATCTTGAACTCTGGGATGCCGAAGCGGAGGAGACCGCCGATCCTCTCGGCCCGCTCGTAGACCGCGACCGTGTGGCCTGCCCGGGTCAGCTGTTGGGCCGCGGCGAGCCCGGCCGGGCCGGACCCGACGACCGCGACGGTCCGTCCGGAGAGCCACTCGGGTGGGCGTGGCCGGACGTAGCCGGAGTCCCAGGCCCGGTCGATGATCGCGACCTCGACGTTCTTGATCGTCACCGGGTCCTGGTTGATCCCCAGCACGCACGCCGTCTCGCACGGCGCCGGGCAGAGGCGGCCGGTGAACTCCGGGAAGTTGTTGGTCGCGTGGAGCCGGTCCATCGCGCCGTCCCAGTCGTCGCGGTGGACCAGGTCGTTCCACTCGGGGATCAGGTTGCCCAGAGGGCATCCCTCGTGGCAGAAGGGGATGCCGCAGTCCATGCACCGCGACGCCTGCGTCGAGATGATCGGAAGCAGGGCGCGTCCCGGCCCGCCGGGATACACCTCCTGCCAGTCGTGGATCCGCTCCTGGACGGGCCGGCGCGCCGCGACCTGGCGGTCGTGGCGCAGGAACCCTCGTGGGTCAGCCATGGAGCACCTCCATGATCCGCCGGTCCACGGCGTCCCCGTCGAGTCCGTCCCGATCCGCCTGTTTCCGCGCGTCGAGCACGCGGCGGTAGTCGCGAGGCATCACCTCGGTCAGCCGCGCGACCGTCCCCGCCCAGTCGGCCAGCAGCTCGGCGGCGACCTCGGAGCCGGTCTCCTCGCCGTGCCGGGCCACCAGCACCCGCAGCTCGTCGGCCACGTCGTCGGGCACCGGCCCCAGGTCGACCAGCTCGGGATTGACCCGCTGCTCCTCCAGGTCGAGCACGTACGCCGTGCCGCCGCTCATGCCGGCGGCGAAGTTGCGGCCGGTCCGGCCGAGCACCAGCACCCGGCCGCCGGTCATGTACTCGCAGCCGTGGTCACCGACACCCTCCACGACGGCGGTGACCCCCGAGTTGCGGACGCAGAACCGCTCACCCACGCCACCACGCACGAAGATCTCACCGGAGGTGGCGCCGTAGCAGATCACGTTGCCGGCGATGATCTGCTCGCGCGCCACGAAGGTCGCCGCCCGGTCCGGCCGGACCACGATCCGGCCCCCGGAGAGACCCTTGCCGACGTAGTCGTTGGCATCACCCTCGAGCCGCAACGTGATGCCGCGCGGCAGGAAGGCCCCGAACGACTGGCCGGCGGACCCGACCAGCGTCAGGTCGATCGTGTCCGGCGGCAGCCCTTCGGCGCCGTACCGCTTCGTGACCTCGTGGCCGAGCATCGTGCCGACCGTCCGGTTCACGTTCCGTACGCCGATCCGGGCGCGCACCGGCTCGCCGTCGTCCAGCGCCGGGCGGGCGATCCGGATCAGCTCGTTGTCCAGCGCCCGGTCCAACCCGTGGTCCTGCTCGCGCGTGCAGAACAACGACTGACCGGTGAACCGCTCCCCCACCTCGGCCACATGCAGGATCGGCGACAGGTCGAGCCCGGCTGCCTTCCAATGGTCGAGGGCCGGGGTGACGTCGAGCGTCGAGACCTGGCCGATCGCCTCCTCGAGGGTGCGGAAGCCGAGCTCGGCGAGGAGCTCGCGGACCTCCTGGGCGACGTACTCGAAGAACGTCACCACGAACTCCGGCTTCCCCGAGAACCGCTCGCGGAGGACCGGGTTCTGCGTGGCGACGCCGACCGGGCAGGTGTCGAGGTGGCAGACGCGCATCATGATGCAGCCGCTGACGACGAGCGGCGCGGTCGCGAAGCCGAACTCCTCGGCACCGAGCAGGGCGGCGACGACGACGTCCCGGCCGGTCTTCAGCTGGCCGTCGGTCTGGACCACGATCCGGTCGCGCAGCCCGTTGACCAGCAGTGTCTGCTGGGTCTCGGCGAGCCCGAGCTCCCAGGGCCCGCCGGCGTGCTTGAGCGACGTCAGCGGTGAGGCGCCGGTGCCCCCGTCGTGCCCGGAGACCAGTACGACGTCCGCGTGCGCCTTCGAGACGCCGGCCGCGACCGTGCCGACCCCGACCTCGGCGACGAGCTTGACGTGCACGCGCGCCGACGGGTTGGAGTTCTTCAGGTCGTGGATCAGCTGCGCCAGGTCCTCGATCGAGTAGATGTCGTGGTGCGGCGGCGGGCTGATCAGGCCGACGCCCGGGGTCGAGTGCCGGGTCTTCGCGATCCACGGGTAGACCTTGTGGCCCGGGAGCTGCCCGCCCTCCCCCGGCTTGGCGCCCTGGGCCATCTTGATCTGCAGGTCGTCGGCGTGCGTGAGGTAGTCACTCGTGACGCCGAACCGGCCGGAGGCGACCTGTTTGATCGCGCTGCGGCGTTCGGGATCGTGAAGCCGGTCGGCGTCCTCACCGCCCTCCCCGGTGTTGGACTTGGCGCCGAGCCGGTTCATCGCGATCGCCAGCGTCTCGTGGGCCTCGCTGCTGATCGACCCGTAGGACATCGCCCCGGTCGAGAACCGCTTGACGATCTCGGAGACCGGCTCGACCTCGTCGATCGGGACCGGCTGCCGTCCGTTGCTCTCGGCGTCCTTGAAGCGGAACAGCCCGCGCAGCGTCATCAGCCGCTCCGACTGCTGGTCGACCCGCGCTGTGTACTGCTTGAAGATGTCGTAGCGCTGCGAGCGGGTGGAGTGCTGGAGCCGGAACACCGTCTCCGGGTCGAACAGGTGCGGGTCGCCGTCGACACCGTCACGACGCCACTGGTACTCGCCGCCGACCGCGATCTCGCGGTGGGCCGGGCTGATCCCGCCACGGGGGTACGCCGTGCGGTGGCGGCGGGCGACCTCCTCGGCGACCACGTCGATCCCGACCCCGCCGAGCTTCGAGGTGGTGCCGGTGAAGTAGCGGTCGACGAGCGTCTGGGACAGTCCCACCGCCTCGAAGATCTGGGCGCCGGTGTAGGAGGCCACCGTGGAGACGCCCATCTTGGACATCACCTTGAGCACGCCCTTGCCGAGCCCCTTGATCAGGTTCCGTACCGCCACCTCGGGCTCGACCGTGACGTAGTACCCGTCCCGCGCGAGATCCTCGACCGACTCCATCGCGAGGTACGGGTTGACGGCGGCCGCGCCGTACCCGATCAGCAGCGCGACGTGGTGGACCTCTCGTACGTCGCCGGCCTCGACCAGGAGACCGACCTGGGTCCGGGTCTTCTCGCGGACGAGGTGGTGGTGGACGGCTCCGGTGAGGAGCAGGGAGGGGATCGGCGCGAGCTCGGCGGTGCAATGACGGTCGGACAACACGATCACGCGCGCACCGTCGGCGATCGCCGCGGACACCTCCGCGCAGATCTCGTCGAGGCGACGGGCCATGGCTGCGCCCCCGCCCTCGACCTCGTAGAGGCCGCGGCTGACGTGGGTGATGAAGCCGGGCATGTCACCGTCGCGGTTGATGTGCCGGATCTTGGCCAGGTCGTCGTTGTCGAAGACCGGGAAGGGCAGCACGATCTGCCGGCACGAGGCCGGTGTCGGCTCCAGCAGGTTGGCCTCGGGGCCGATCGTCCCGGCCAGTGAGGTGACCAGCTCTTCGCGGATCGCGTCCAGCGGTGGGTTGGTGACCTGGGCGAACATCTGGGCGAAGTAGTCGAACAGCAGCCGTGGCTTGGCGCTGAGCGCGGCGATCGGGGTGTCGGTCCCCATCGAGCCGATCGGCTCGGCCCCCGTGTTGGCCATCGGGGTGAGCAAGATCCGCAGCTCCTCCTGGGTGTAGCCGAACACCTGCTGACGGCGGGTGACCGACGCGTGGGTGTGGATCACGTGCTCGCGCTCGGGGAGGTCGCCGAGGTCGATCAGGCCCGCGTGCAGCCACTCGTCGTAGGGGTGCTCGGCGGCGAGCTCGCCCTTGATCTCGTCGTCCTCGATGATCCGGTGCTCGTCGATGTCGACGAGGAACATCCGGCCGGGCTGGAGCCGCCCCTTGCGGACGATCGTCGCCGGGTCCAGGTCGAGCACGCCGACCTCGGACGCCAGCACGACCAGACCGTCGTCGGTGACCCAGTAGCGGCTGGGGCGCAGCCCGTTGCGGTCGAGGACGGCACCGATCTGTGAGCCGTCGGTGAACACCACGCATGCGGGCCCGTCCCACGGCTCCATCAGTGAGGCGTGGAACTCGTAGAAGGCCCGACGTTGCGGGTCCATCTCCCGGTGGTTCTCCCAGGCCTCCGGGATCATCATCAGGACGGCGTGGGGCAGGCTGCGACCGCCCATGTGCAGCAGCTCGAGGACCTCGTCGAAGCTCGCCGAGTCGGAGGCGCCCGGCGTACAGATGGGGAAGAGTCGCTCCAGGTCGCCCGGACTGCCCCTGTGGTCGCTCGCCCGAGGGCTCGCGAGCAGCTCGCTGGCGAGCAGGGCCTCCCGGGCGCGCATCCAGTTGCGGTTGCCCATCACGGTGTTGATCTCGCCGTTGTGGGCGATGTAGCGGAACGGGTGGGCCAGCGGCCAGCTCGGGAAGGTGTTGGTCGAGAACCGGGAGTGGACGACGGCGAGCGCGGTGGCGACCCGCTCGTCGGTGAGGTCGGGGTAGAAGGTGTCCAGCTGGGCGGTGGTGAGCATCCCCTTGTACAGGAGCGTGCGGCCGCTGAGCGAGCCGAAGTAGGCCTCGGTCTCGCGCTCGGCGCGCTTGCGCAGGCAGAAGGCCATCCGCTCCAGGGCGGTCCCGGTGATCCGGAGCCCGGCGGCCTCGACGAACAGCTGGCTGAAGCGTGGCATCACGCTCGCCGCGGTCGCGCCCAGACCGGTCGGGTCGACCGGTACGTCGCGCCAGCCGAGGACGGTCAGGCCCTCCTCGACGGCCAGCTCCTCGATCCGCGCCTTGGTCTTGGTGACGTCGTCGGCGTCGCCGTCGAGGAACGCCGTGCCGACGGCGTACGCGCCGAGCGGCGGGAGGTCGAAGTCGACGACCTCCCGCAGGAACGTGTCGGGGACCTGGAGCAGGATGCCGGCGCCGTCGCCGGAGTTGGTCTCCGCTCCCGCGGCGCCGCGATGGTCGAGGTTGCGCAGCGCGGTCAGTGCCTGCCGCACGATGTCGTGGCTCGCCTCACCGGTGAGCGTGGCGACGAAGGCGACGCCGCAGGCGTCGTGCTCGAAGCGTGGGTCGTAGAGGCCTTGGGCCGGCGGTCCCGTGTGCAGCGTCCGCATCCGTGCTCCCGTCGTCGGTGCCTGCTCCCGGGGTCCGGCAGGCAGTCGGGCGGCGTGCAGGGGACGGCGTTGGCCCAAGCCCGGTCAGGATAACCATCGGGCCGCATGATCATGCGGACGTTCTTGCCACTCGGACAGGGACAGATCGCTCGGGGAGGTCGGGTCACGGAAAACGCGGAAGAACTACCCGTCAGGGGCCGGGATCAGGCAAGTTCTTCCGCGGTTTCTCGCCCGCGGCCTCTCCCGAGGGGGTCGCCTCGGCGGGGGTGAGCTCGTCGCTCGGCGTGTCGGTCTCACTCTCGCCGGCCGCGGTCGCATGCTCGGCGGCCAGCCGCTTCTCGGTGTAGACCTCGGTCTCGCGGCCCCGCCGCTTGCTGCCGACGACGAAGAAGTAGATGGCGGAGAGGATGAACAAAACGATCGAGGTCCACACGTTGAGCCGGAGTCCCAGGACGTGCTGGTACTCCACGTCGTCGATGCGGAGCATCTCGATCCAGCCCCGGCCGGCGGTGTAGGCCATCACGTAGAGCGCCACCACCCGACCGTGTCCGAGCTTCCATCTGCGGTCCGCCCACAGCACGAATCCGAACGCACCCAGGTCCCAGATGCACTCGTAGAGGAACGTCGGCTGGAACGTCGCGTACCGCTCGTAGCCGGGCGGCCGGTTGCCCGGGTCGATCTTCAACGCCCACGGCTGGGTCGAGGGCTTCCCGAACAGCTCCTGGTTGAACCAGTTGCCCCACCGGCCCATCGCCTGGGCGACCAGGACCCCGGGCACCATGGCGTCCAACGCCGGCGGAACGCGGATGCCCTTGGACTTCGCGCCGAGCCAGACGCCCACGGCCCCGAGCGTGATCGCCCCCCAGATCCCTAGGCCGCCACGCCAGACGTAGAGCGCGTCGATGGGCGACCTCCCGGCGCCGAAGTACAGGTCGTGGTCGGTGATCACGTGGTACAGGCGGCCGCCGACCACTCCGAACGGGACCGCCCACAGTGCCAGGTCGGTGACCTCGCCGCGGATCCCGCCGCGGTTGACCCAGCGGCGTTCGCCGATCCAGATCGCGGCGATGATCCCGGCGATGATGCAGAGGGCGTAGCCGCGCAGCGGGATGGGCCCGAGGTACCAGACTCCCTCGGCGGGGCTCGGGATGAACAGGGGCGTCACAGCAGGTTCCTCAACTGAGCAGCTGGTGGATGTCGTGGGCGAGCTCGGGCGCAGTGGTCCCGAGCGTCCAGACGACCGGGACCGTGTTCTTGCCGTCCACCGCCAGCACCTGGGTGCCGTGGGTGACGTCGTAGCCGCCCGACGGGAGACGACGGCCCTTCTCGATCGGGACGCCGACGCCGGTGCCCACCTCGGTGATCGTGTCGAGCCGCCCGGTCACGCCCACGAACGTCGGGGAGAAGTGGTCGAGCCAGTGCCGGAGGACCGGTCCGGTGTCCCGGGCCGGGTCGGTCGTCACGAACACCACCTGCACGTCGTCGCGGTCCTCGTCTCCGAGCTGGAGCATCGCCGAGGCGATCGTGGCCATCGTGGTCGGGCACTCGTCGGGGCAGTGGGTGTAGCCGAAGAACAGCAACGTGATCCGGTTGTCGGTGCTCGTCGCCAGCGAGAACGGGTGGCCGTCGGTGTCGACGAGCGCCGTCGCGGGCACGCGGTACGGACGGGGCAGCACGGCCCCCGCGAAGCTGTCGGCATCGCTCTTCGCGCAGGCGGTCAGCAGCACCCCGAGCAGCAGAAAGGCGAACCCGAGCGGGAGGACCCTACGCACGGCGTACCCCCTGGGCGAGATCGTCGGTGAGCGCTGCCAGCGCTGCCAGCGCCTCCGAGGGGGTGTCGTGATCGATCAGGCAGCGGACGAACGCCGAACCCACGATCACCCCGTCGGCGTACGCCGCGACCTCGGCCGCGTGGTCACCGTTGCTGACCCCGATCCCCACGGCCACGGGGGTTTTCCCCCCTTGATCCAGCACAGCCGCCTTCGCCCGGGCGACCAGCGGGCTCGCCAGCTCGCTCGTCGTCGACCGCGCGCCGGTCACGCCCATCACCGCGGCGGCGTACACGAAGCCGCGGCACGCGGCGGTGGTCATCGCAATCCTCGCGTCGGTCGACGAGGGCGCCACCAGGAAGACCTTGTCCAGGTCATGGGAGTCGGCGGCGGCGATCCACTCGCCGCCACTGTCGGGCGTCAGGTCGGGCGTGATCAGCCCGGCGCCGCCGGCGTTCGCGAGGTCCCGCGCGAACCGATCGATCCCGCTCTGCTCCTCGCTCCGGCCGCCGGCGCGTCCGTAGTGCACGATCGGGTTCCAGTAGCTCATCACCAGGGTCGGGGTCCCGGTGGCCGCGACCGCCTCCACGGTGCGGAGGACGTCGCGGGTGCGGACACCGCCGTCGAGAGCCCGCTGGGCGGCGGCCTGGATCGTCGGACCGTCCATCACCGGGTCGCTGTAGGGCAGACCCACCTCGATCACGTCGCAGCCGGCGTCGACCATGGCCGTCAACGCGTCGATCGCGCGATCGACCGTGGGGAAGCCGGCCGGCAGGTAGCCGACCAGGGCGGCGCGCTCGTCGGCGCGGGCCTTCTCGAACGCCGTACTGACCCGGATGCCCTCACTCATGAGTCGGACCCCGAGGATCTACCGTCCGATCCGGGACCGGCGTCGCCCAGGTGGAACCAGTCGATCGCGGTCTCCATGTCCTTGTCACCGCGTCCCGACAGGTTGATCAGCATGATGTCGTCGGGGCCGTAGCCCTGCGCCACCTGCAGGGCCCCGGCGACCGCGTGTGCCGACTCGATGGCCGGGATGATCCCCTCCGTGCGGCTGAGCAGGGCCAGTGCCTCCATCGCCTCGGCGTCGGTCACCGGGACGTACGTCGCGCGCCCGGACGCCGCGAGGTGGGCGTGTTGGGGGCCGACGCCCGGGTAGTCGAGGCCGGCCGAGATCGAGTGCGACTCGATGGTCTGGCCGTCCTCGTCCTGGAGCACGTAGGTGCGTGCGCCGTGCAGCACACCGGGCTCGCCGGCCTTGATCGTGGCGGCGTGCCGACCGGTCTCGAACCCGTCCCCGCCCGCCTCGAACCCGTGGATCTCGACGTCGTCGTCGAGGAAGGCGGTGAACAGCCCGATCGCGTTCGACCCACCACCGACGCAGGCCGCGATGCCGCGCGGCAGCACGCCGTACTGCTCGAGGCACTGGGCACGCGCCTCGTCACCGATGGCGCGGGTGAAGTCGCGGACCATGCTCGGGAACGGGTGTGGCCCGGCCGCCGTTCCGAAGAGGTACGCCGTGTGGTCCACCGAGGCGACCCAGTCGCGCAGCGCCTCGTTGATGGCGTCCTTGAGCGTGGCACTCCCGGAGTCGACCGGCACGACCCGGGTGCCGAGCAGCTGCATGCGCGCGACATTGAGCGCCTGACGCTTGACGTCGACCGAGCCCATGTAGACCGTGCAGTCGAGACCGAAGTAGGCCGCGGCCGTAGCGGCGGCGACACCGTGCTGCCCGGCGCCGGTCTCGGCGATCACCCGTGACTTGCCCATCCGCCTGGTGAGCAGCGCCTGTCCGAGGACGTTGCGGATCTTGTGGGCGCCGGTGTGGTTGAGGTCCTCGCGCTTGAGCAGGATCCGGCATCCCACCTGCTCCGAGAGGCGGCTGGCCTCGTAGAGCGGG
>JAICSC010000003.1 GCA_025937085.1 Nocardioides sp. | reverse complement strand
GTACCTCTACCGCGGCTACTGGCACTGGCGAGTGCTTTACCGCGACGTCCACGGCCTCTACGTCCTGCCCGAGGGCTATCCCCGAGTGCATCCGGTGCTCCTGGAGCCCCACTGAGGCCTACGCCGCGGACGATCTCCCACCGCCGGACGAAGGTCAAGTCGTCGCAACGCATGCCCGCCGTCCCACGGTCACGTTCGTGATTCGCCCGCTCGAGCACCACCCACGCGGATGCGTCTTTTCGCCGCGACAGTGGCCACCAGCCACCGCCCGGTGGTGCCCGTGTCGTTCCGCTCTGACGCCCCGACGGCCCTTGTGCAACTCGGGACATTGGCAGTGGGGGGAGCGGTCAGCCTGTCGTCGTCAGGTGACAGCATCGACGTTGGTGACAAGGGATACCAGAGCAAAGACCCCGAGGATGCCGACGAGCGCTCGAGCGGTCCACGCGACGGCGGGCTTCGCGCGTTCGGGGAACCCGATAACCAAGCGGCGCCAGATCACACCAACGCCGAGGGCTGCCGCCAAGAGGACGAGCAGTGGACCTGTAGGAATCCAGACCAGAAGTACCGCACCTACCCGGCGCAGCGGGGCAGTGGCGAACCAGGAGTCTGGCGCCAGCCAGTGCTCTGCCAGCAGCGAAAGCAGGAGCACGAATGTCGCCGGGATCATGATGAACAGGACAACCGGAAGCCAGTCAGGGTCGAGGATGGTGAAGTCGACACCGTCGGGATTGAGCAGAGCAGCTTCGAAGACGACGGCTCCCCCTGCGGTCAATGAGGCGACGCGCAGCCAGCGCGGGCCGATGGCCAGCCGCCGAAGGACGAGGTAGATCAACGCCCCCACCAAACCCAGTTGGAGGGTGGCTGCCAGCAGTTGAATCGTCCCGCCCACTGTGAACTGCCCGATCCTGAATCCGTCGTCCGAAATCCTCCCCGTGTCTTCCGGATTCTGCGCGGCGAGCAACGCCATCGCTGAGCGGCCGCCTACTCCACCCACCAGTACTCCGAGCAGGGCACCTGCAGCAGAGCCGGCGGCCACCGTCCGCAATGCATTCTCCAAGTCCGCCTTCGTCGACGTTACGTCCAGCGGACTGTCGGCAGGGTCGGAGGCCGGGGCAGATAGGTCACCCATCGAGAAATGCTACCGCCTGCGGCTGAGCAGTACCTACTCCAAGATGGTGATCTTCATACGCTGGCCCGTCCCGCTCGATCAGCGCCAAGGTGTCCTGCATCCACAACGGACGCGATCTCACCTTTACCGTCAACAAAGCAGAGACACTCATGCTCGCGGCTGCCACCGGAACCATGGGCGCGCCAGCCATCGCCACCTGGATACGTCAGCACCTCGAGGGCTGGTCATACCGCCGGCTGTCGGTGCGGCTCGAACGTAACTCTCATGCCGTGAGCGGTACGACACCTATGCAGACCAACCCACCCCGGCTGCCCACTGCTCGGCGGCGTCCATGATCAGATCGCAGACAGGGTCCTTCACGTCGTAGTACGCCTCCGCGTCGTCTGGGTGCAGGCGGGCGAGTGCCACCTTTACCTGGGCATACGCACCGGCAGCGACTGCGGAGTGACGCAGGTAGTCTCGGAACAGAAGCGCGTATCGAAAGTTCGGCCGCCCAGTCTCGCGGACGTGCAGGTGCGTTGCCCGCCAGGAAGCAGGAGGACGGAAGTAGCGCTTCTCCCAGGCGACAGGCCCGCTCTGGTCGCCAGGCGGCACGTGGTCACTGGTGATGTCGGTCGCCGTCGCCCCAAGTCGTTCGAAGGCGGGCACCAGCCGGCGGTCTTCCAGGTCCGCAACGCCGACCTGCACGTCGATGACGTCTTTGGCCGCGAGTCCAGGCACCGAGGTTGAACCGATGTGGTCGATCCGATCCGCCACATCTCCCAGGGCCTCGCGCAGAAGGTCCCTCACCACGGCGAACTCAGACGGCCACTGCTCGATGTACGGCTGAATGACGATGCGGCGAGGTGCGGTCACGGCCAGAAGTTCTACACCACTACCGCTCAAAGGGAACTGTTCAATGGCGACTGTCGCCAAAAGCAACCGCTCGTCCCGCGATCCGGTCGCACGCACATGCCGGCGATGAGCGGTAAACACAGCGCCTCCGTCCTGTGCTCGCTCGTGCCGATGTGCGTGAGTTGCACCGAGTCGTCTATCTGGCCGCCTCGTTACGCTCACGCCATGTCGCCATTGCGCCTGCGTCATACTGCGCGCGCCCTGCTTTTGGACGCGGACAATCGCCTTCTGCTGGCGAGGCATGACCTGACTTCCCGGCACATCGGCGAGGTGATCTGGGCCCCGCCTGGCGGCGGACTGGAGGTCGGCGAGACGCCGGTCGAGGCTGTTGTGCGGGAACTGATCGAAGAAGTCGGATACCGGGCAAGTGCTGACGAGGTCCGGCATGTGTGGCATCAAGAGGTGGTCTCACCGACCTACGCCAAAGGGTGGGACGGCGCAATCCACGACTACTTCGTCGTTCGGTGCGACGCCTTCATGGCGAAAGGAGACTCGGCTGGCCACCTACTGGCGGGCGAAGGCATCACGGAGTTCAAGTGGTGGACGCTCACAGAGATGGACGGCATGGCGGGTCCCGAGGAGTTCCGTCCTCGGCACCTACCGGCCCTGCTCCGGGAGCTACTCGGCGAGCCAGCGGGTCGCTACCCCGTAGAGATCTGAGCGACCGCTCATCCGCGATGAGGTACGTCTTTTCGCCGGCTGTCGGCGCAATCGGCAGCGTCCCATTTTGAGCCAGGGGCACCCTCCGGCGAATCACCAGTCAAAGCTCGAGCGGTTCCTGCCCTCTCGAGCGCCGGACGCCGCGTCCCGTCACTGAAGAAGGCGCCGGGAGGTGAACCGATCGAGGACATCGGGGTCGACGTCGACCCCGATCCCCGGTTTGTCGGGGACGTCGAGCATGCCGTCGTGCAGGACGAAGGGTGGGCAGATGTCCTCGGCGAAGTAGCGGGACGTGGCAGAGATGTCCCCGGGAAACCGGAAGTTCGGCAGCGACGCGAGGGCCAGGTTCGCTGCCCTGCCGACACCCGACTCCAGCATGCCTCCGCACCAGACCGGCACGCTGAGCGCGTCGCACACGTCGTGAATGCGACGCGCCTCCAGGTAGCCGCCCACCCGGCCGGGCTTGATGTTGACCACTCGGCACGCGCCCGACGCGATCGCGGCGGCGGCTTCCGTCGCGGAGCCGATCGACTCGTCCAGGCACACCGGGGTGGAGATGCGGGCGTCGAGCCGGGCGTGGCTGAGCAGGTCGTGGGCCGGGAAGGGCTGCTCGATCATCTCCAGGCCGAACTCGTCCCAGCCGGAGACGTGCAGGAGGTCGGCGCTGCTGTATGCGCCGTTCCCGTCCACCTGGAGGGCAAGTTCGGCGCCGAACTCGGCGCGCACCGCGGCGATCGGCTCGCGGTCCCAGCCGGGCTGGACCTTGAGCTTGATCCGTGGGTAGCCCTCGTCGACGTACTCCGTGACGGTGGTCAGGAGCTCGGCCAGGGTGTCGGTGATTCCGACTGAGACACCGACCGGGACGCGGTCGCGGGTGCCGCCGAGGTAGCGGCGCAGCGACATCCCAGATGCCCGCAGCTCGGCGTCCAGGAGAGCCATCTCGAGTCCCGCCTTGGCCGCCGGGTGTCCGACCACCCGCGACATCCGCGCGGCGGCCAGGGGCGCGCTCGCCGGGCCGGCCAGCAGCTGGGGGACCAACAGCTCCTCGAGCGCCGCCCAGGTCGCGGAGAGGAACTCGTGGCCGAAGATCGGCTCGTCCTCGACGTTCACGTCCGCCCAACCCTCGGCCGCGTCGGTTATCACCCGCGCCAGCAGCGCTCGTCGCGAGTGCTGGATGCTTTGCGAGGTGCGGAACGGCTGCTTCAGCGGGATGTCGACCACGCGGATCTCGACGGCCTCGACGATCACGCCTTCTCCCACCTCTCGGCCGACGTTCCCCCGGAACGGGACATCCGCTTCGATTGTCGGTCGGGCTTGCCTGGAGGATCATTGTGGCGATCACCCAAGGATCTGGAGTCTTTTGTCCAGTCGTACGACGATGTCCGCACCCGGGTGCGGGCACGATCCCGCCCATGAGCCTGTCGAGCCGCACCGTCCCGCCGGCGTCCGGTGCGTGGGATGAGGCCGCTGTCGCGGCGGCCGCCGCGGCTGCGCGGTCGGGGGTTCGGACCGACGTGCTCGACTCCGTCGATGAGCTGTCCGCCGCCGCGGAGGTGATCAACCAGAACTGGCCGGCGGAGATCTCGGTCTCGACGCTTCGGGCTTTGCGGAAGGTCGGCAGCTACATCGGCGGCGCCTACCGGGACGACGTGCTGGTCGGCGCCTGCGTGGCCTTCTTCGGGTCCTCGGGCCGCGAGGACCTGCACAGTCATCTCGCCGTGGTCGCACCCGCCGAGCGAAGCTCGGGGGTCGGCTGGGCGCTGAAGGTCTCGCAGCGCGCGTGGGCCATGGCGCACGGGGTGCTGCGCATCCAGTGGACCTACGACCCTTTGGAGGCCCGCAACGCGTACGTGAACCTGACCAAGCTCTCGGCACGCCCGGTCGAGTACCTCGACAACTTCTACGGCGATCACGGCGACGGCACGGGGTCGGTGTTCCCGACCGACCGGCTCCTGGTCTCCTGGGACCTCGGGAGCTCGCGGGTCGCTTCGGCCGCGCGCGGCGAGGTTGTCCCGACAGACCCGACGCTCATCACGTCTCCTTCGGCGACTCTGCTGACCCGGGACGCGGACGGTGCGCCCCGGGAGGGCCCCGACCACGGGGAGCCGATGGTGCTGATCGCCGCCCCCGAGGACGCCGCCGGGATGCGTGCCCAGGACGAGTCGCTCGCGCTCGAGTGGCGGATGCTGCTGCGCCACCACCTGGGGCAGGCCGTGCGGTCCGGGGCCGAGACGATCGGCTTCACCCGGGATGGGTTCTACGTCGTGCGCCGCGGTCGGGCCTGAAGGTCGTTCAGGAAGAGCGGCTGCCCGGCCCGCGGACGAACCGTCCGGGGGTGGCCCCGGTGTGGACGCGGTCGAGCAGCACCGGCGTGCCGTTGACGAGCACGTGCACCATGCCCTCGGCGTATGCGTGCGGCTGCGCGGGCGTGGAGCGGTCGACCACGGTCGCGGGGTCGAAGGCGGCGACGTCCGCGGCGTACCCGACCCCCAGCCTTCCGCGGCCGGTGAGACGGAGGTTCTCCGCGGGGAGACTGGTCATCCGGCGCACGGCCTCGGCCAGCGACACGATCCCCTCCTCGCGCACGAACCTGCCCAGCACCCGGGCGAACGCGCCGAAGGCCCGAGGATGGACCGCACCGTCGCGCTCGGCAGCCTCAGACGACAGCGACTCCGCGTCTGAGCAGAAGCTCACCCATGGACGGCTCGCGACCAGGCGTACGTCCGACGGATCAATGTCGAAGTACAGCGCGAAGACGTCCCCGCGGTTGTCTCGGACCAGGTCCATGGTGGCGTCCTCGGGCGTTGTCCCCATGGCCTCGGCGACCCGGGCCAGGGAGAGACCCGAGAACCGGGCGAGCTCGGCACCCAGCGGCCCGCGGACCGAGATGTGCTCGGGGCCGGCGTCGAGCATCGGGTTCTCCCAGCCCGGACGCTCCATGTCCGCGCGGATCTGCTCGCGGACGGACCCGTCGTCCAGGCGTGCGCGGAGTGCCGCCGGACCGCCTTCGTGCGCCCACGGCGGGATGCAGGCGCTGAGCGAGGTGCCCGAGTACTCGTAGGGGTAGACGTCCGCGGTCACCGCGAGGCCGGCGTCGCGCGCGTCGTCGATGAGGGCGATCGCCGCGGGCAGCAGGTGCCGGTGGGCGCGGCCGGCAGCCTTGAGGTGGTACACCTCCGCGCGGGCGTGCGCGTCCCGGGCGATTTCGATCAGCTCGGCGACCGCCTCGAGGAGTCCTTCCCCCTCACTTCGGACGTGCGAGGCGTACATCCCGCCATGTGCCGATGCCACGCGAGCCAGCGCCGTCAGCTCCGCGGTGGTGTACGCCGTCTCCGGCGGGTAGATCAGTGCCGAGGCGACCCCGACCGCGCCGTGTCTCATCTCGTCGTCGAGCAGCGCACACATCCGCCGGAGCTCGGCGTCCGAGGCCGGGCGGTCGGCGTACCCGATCTCGTGCTCGCGCAACGTCCCGGCCCCGACGAACGAGGCGACGTTCACCGAGACCCCTCGACGTTCCAGCCACTCCAGGTACTGCCACAGCGACGTCCACTCGACCGGGTAGCGGAACCCGTCCTCGCGGCCGGAGATCCCGCCGGCCCGGAGCGCAGCCCGCATCGTCTCGTCGAGCGGACCCATGGAGGTCCCCTCGCCCATCACCTCGAGCGTCACACCCTGCATGAGGCCGCTGAGGGATCGCCCGTCCTCGATCAGCGTCTCGGGTGCCCAGCTCATCATGTCGACGAACCCCGGTGAGACGGCCAGCCCGGACACGTCCAGCTCGCGAGTGCCGCGTCCGCTGATGCGGGGCCCCATCGCGGCGATGCGGTCGCCGGCCACGGCGAGGTCGCCGACCACCGGGTCGGCGCCGCTTCCGTCCACCAGGAGTCCCTGCCGCAGCACGAGGTCGAAGTCGGGCACCTGGGCAGCCTGCCAGCCCTGCCCAGCTCGGCGCTTTGCGCGCCCGTGACAACTCGCGCGGCCGGCCTTGTCGTGGCTCACATACCGTTCAGCTTTAGGTGCTGCTCTGGGCTGGAGGTCGCGCCTCGACCATCCGGAGCTGCAGCCAGGCCGACAGGCGGCTCTCGGGGTCGGTGAAGTCCAGCCCGAACTTCTCCTCGATCCGGCGCAGCCGGTAGCGCAGCGTGTTGGGATGCACCTGGAGCCGGGCCGCGGCGCTGCCGATGTCGTTGAACGCCTCCAGCCAGGCCAGCACGGTCACGCCGTAGTCGGTCCCGCGGTCTCGGTCGTGCTCGGTCATCCGCTGGACCTCGGGGTGACGAAGGCGCGGGTCCCGGGCGAGCTGGTCGCCGACCCTGTCGAGCAACAGCCGGGTGTGGACGTCCGCGACCGTCGCGACGGCCGGCGCTCGCTCATCGGCCATGGCCGCACCGAGCACGGCATCGACCTCGGCGCGCAGGGTGGCCAGGTCGTCGAGGTCCCCGGTGGACCTGGTCATCGCCGCCTGGACGGTGGTGCCGGTCGCCTTCGACGAGCTGGCCAGGGCACCGTCCGAGAACCGGCGGACGCCGTCATCGGCGCCGGAGACCACGGCGTACACGGCGTCCGGTGTGGTCGCGATCGCGACCTCCGGCCGGTACGCCGCGGCGTACTGGCTCACCGCATGGCCGACCCGGGCGATCACGGTCCCGCTGGGGTCCGGCTCCACCGTGGCGAACCCGACCAGGACCGCACGCGAGCCCGGCGTCAGGCCGAGCCGCTCCGCGCCGTCCTCCGCCGAGCGAGTGCCGGCCAGCATCGCCCGCAGCACTTCGCCCCGCAGGTGCCGCTCCCGCTCACCCACGTCCTGCTCGCGGAGCATGTGCAGGGCCGCCACCTTGACCCCGTCGAGCAGGGCGCGCTCACCCTCGGGCGTCAGGCCGTCCTCCCCTTCGATGGCCCAGATCGTCCCCAGCGGCATGTCGCCGGCTCGGATGGCGACCGCGGCACGAGGGAGCTCGTCGTCGACCGGCGGGAAGCGGGTCACTCCGGGGCTCTGCAGCACCTGGAGGTATTGACCGCGGTGGTGCGGATAGTCCGGCACACGCCGGTCGAGGATGCCGCGCTCCCGGAGTGGGTCGATCTGCTGGCCCGCGACCGAGGAGTAGGCCAGCACGTGCTGGGCGAGGTCCTCGATCGCCACCGAGCCGCCGATGATCGCGCCCAGTGCGTTCGCGACCGCGAACAGGGTCTCGCCCGGGCCGGTAGCGTCGCCGTTCGGCAGGCCACCGGAGCCCAAGACCGAGACGAGCAGGCCGTCCAGGTGCCGCCACGGCACGTCGTCGGGGGTCGCGAGCACGGCCAGTCCTCGCCCGCGGGCCTCGTCGACCAGAGCCGTCGTGTCGCACCCTCGCAGCTTGACCACCAGCGCGACGAACCCGTGATCGGCGGCCGCGCGGACGAGGTCGGCGATCTCCGGTGAGTCCGCTCGGGTGCCGACGAGGATCAACATCGAGTCCGGGCCGTCGGGCACGGGGTCGACGGCGTCGAAGATCGCGGTTCCCCGCACCCCGACGTCGAGTCCGACCGGGGCCACGAGCACGTCGAGCGCGGAGGGCCCGAGGGCCTCTAGCAACGCACGGAGCGAGATGGGCGCGGTACCGGAGCGATGCTTCGTGGGATCGGACAAGGTCACAGCGGAACGTTAGCGAATCTGCCAATGAGCAGGCCAGGTCGCAGCGGCCACGATCGGCGCATTGTCTCGATGCGCCACAGCGGCCGGAAGCCGCGCACGTGATCCGACGGAGAAGGCGACGATGCTCATCAGTCCACCAGGTGCCGACGTCGGGCACGACGTGGAGATCGGCGGGGATATCGGCGGGGAGATCGGCGTGGAGATCGCCTTGGTCGGGGGGCGGGTCATCGACCCGGAGAGCGGCCTGGACGCGATCGCGGACGTGGCCGTCGGCGGCGGGCGGGTCATCACGGTCGGCCCGGGTCTCGGCCGTGCCCGCGAGTACGTCGACTGCACCGGCCTGGTGGTCTGTCCCGGGTTCATCGACCTCCACTCGCATGCGCAGTCGATCTCCGGTGCCCGGCTGCAGGTCCTGGACGGCGTCACCACGGCGCTCGACCTGGAGTGCGGCGTGCTCGAAGTGGCCCAGTGGCACGACCGTGCCCGTGCCGAGGGCCGCCCGCTGAACTTCGGGTACGCCGCCTCGTGGGCGATGGCCCGCGCGGCCGTGCACGGGATGCCGGTCGCTCCCCCGGAACGGTACGAGACCGGGTTCGCGGCGTTCCAGGCGATGTCGGCGTACACGAAGGAACGGCGGAGCCTTAGCCAGCCGGAGCGGCGGCGCGTACTGGAGCTGCTCGAGCGCCAGGTCGCCGACGGCGCTGTCGCCGTGGGGGCGATGCTTGGCTACCTGCCCGACTCCGAGCCGGGCGAGCTGGCCGACGTCGCCTCCCTGACGGCCCGGCTGGGATCCCCAACCGTCGTGCACAGCCGCTCGAGCGCGGCTCGCGGTCCGGTCACCGCGCTCGACGCCGTGACCGAGCTGGTCACCACGGCAGAGCGGGCGGATGCCCACGTGCACCTGTGCCACGTCAACAGCACGTCCTCGTCCTGGCTGCCGCAGATCGTCGAGACGATCGAGACTGCGCGGTCGCGCGGGGTCCACATCACCACCGAGGCCTATCCCTACGAGCGCGGGTCCACGATCGTCGGCGCGGCGTTCCTGTCCGCCGAGGAGCTCGCGCGCGAGGACCGGTCGCCCTCCTCGCTGACCTACCTGCCCACCGGCGAGTCGATCGCCGATGCCCGGCGGCTGGATGAGCTGCGTGCCACCGACCCGGGTGGGCTGGTCCTGACCACGACGTACGACGTCTCCGACGCCGCCGAGGCACGGCTGTTCGACCGGTCCCTCACGATCCCGCATGCCGCGTTCGCCAGTGACGCGATCCCGGTCACGACCACCCTGTCCGGGCGTGACGACTGGCCTCTGGCCCCCGGTGCGTTCGCCCACCCGCGCAGCGCCGGCTGCTTCTCGCGGGTGCTCGGCACGCTGGTGCGCGAGCGCGGCCTGCTGTCGCTTCCCGACGCCATCCGCCGCTGCACGCTGGTCCCAGCCCAGATCCTGGGCGACGCGGCACCGGCGATGAGCCGGAAGGGTCGGCTGCGGCCGGGTGCCGATGCCGACATCACGGTCTTCGACCCCGACGGCATCGCGGCTCGTGCGACGTACCACGACCTGCTCCCGTCCGACGGCGTCCGGCACGTGCTGGTCGCCGGCACACCCGTCGTGCGCGACGGGAGTCTGCTCCCGCACAACATGCCCGGCCGTCCCATCACCCGTCATCAGGAGGGGTCGTGAGCCCACGCAGTCGAGGTCGACGTCCGACAAACCCCAGTGCCCGAGGAGGCAACGTGCGACACACCGGCGCCTACAAGATCGCCACCGGACTCGCGGCGGCGATGGTGCTGCTCGGGGCGTGCTCGAGCGGCGGCACCGGGGGAGGCGGGTCGTCGTCCGCGACCCAGATCCTGCGGATCGGCAGCAACGACGAGATCGACTCGCTGAACCCCTTCGTGGGGCTGAACTCCCTGACCTACTCCACGTTCCAGGTCACCTATCCCTACCTGGTGATGTACGACGACAAGCTGGACTTCGTCCCGTACTTCGCCAAGAGCTGGTCCACCAGCGACAACGGCAAGAAGTGGACCTTCCACACCGTGCCCGGGGCGACGTGGTCGGACGGGCAAGCCCTCGACGCCCACGACGTCGCCTGGTCGTTCACCACGATGGTGAAGTACCAGGACAAGGGCGCGGGCAACTGGGCCAGCACCGTGAGCCACCTGAAGACGGTGACCGCGACCGACGACGACACCGTCGTCTTCAGCTATGACGCTCCCGTGGCCAACGTGCTCTCCCAGCTGCAGCAGGTGCCGATCCTGCCCGAGCAATTCTGGGACACCTACGCCAAGACCGGGAACTTCAAGAGCGCCTCCATGACGACACCTCTGGTTTCCGGCGGGCCGTTCATCGTCCAGTCCTACAAGAAGAACGCCAGCGCGACGCTCAAGGCCAACCCGACGTTCTGGGGTACACGGCCGCACGTCGCCGGTATCAGCCTGACCATGTTCAATGACGACGACGCGATGATCGCGGCCCTGCGCAACCACGAGATCGACCTGATCGAGACCCTCCCCCCCAGCGGGATCAAGCCGCTGGAGCAGGCCGGGTTCCAGGTCGACCAGGCGCCGTCCCCGGCCCTGTCGGACTTCATCTTCAACTCCAACCCGAAGAAGCCGCAGCATCGTGAGCTGCTGGACCCGAAGGTGCGCGAGGCCTTCGCCCTGTCGTTCAACCTTCAGGAGATGGTGCAGACGGTGTGGCTCGGCACGGCGACGCTGGCCAACTCGATCGTCCCGCCGGCGACGGGCAGCTGGTCCGACCCCTCGCTGCACGCCGCGCCGTACGACCCCGCGAAGGCGAACCAGATCCTCGACTCGCTCGGCTACCGACGCGGCTCCGACGGCATCCGGGTCGCAGACGGCCACCGCATGAGCTACGACGTGATCATGCCGGACCTGACCGAGGGCGACCGGATGTTCTCGATGGTCCAAGGGTGGCTGAAGGCCATCGGCGTCCAGGTCAACCAGAAGAAGGTCGACGACTCGACCGCCTTCGACCTGGTCACCGCCCCGGACGGTAAGTACCTGGACTTCGACCTGGCGATGTGGACCTGGGGGATGCTGCCCGACCCGGACTTCGCGCTCTCGGTGGTGTTGTGCAGCCAGTACGGCAGCTGGAGCGACACCGGCTACTGCAACCCGGCATACGACAAGCTCTACCAGGAGCAGGGCAAGCAGCTCGACGCTGCGAAGCGGCAGGCGATCGTCTACCGGATGGAGCGAATCCTGGCGCACGACCTGCCGTATATCTTCCTGGGCTACAAGAACCAGATCAGTGCCCACGACAAGTCCTGGTCCGGCTTCCAGAACACGATGTACGGCCCCTACAACGCACTGGCCGTCACCTCCATGGTCGACGCACAGCGCGACTGACCCCCGGTCGTCCGGGAGGGTGTGACCCACCCTCCCGGACGTTCCCTTTTCGGCGAGGACTCCATGAAGCAATCGCGCTACGTACTGCGGCGGGTGTGGGCCGCGCTGCTGACGACGTACGTCGCGGTGACGTTCAACTTCCTCCTGCTCCGGCTGATGCCGGGCGACCCGACCAGCCGGCTCGCGCGGGTGCCGAACGGGACCGAGGAGACCCGGCGGGCACTGGTGCGGCAGTTCGGCCTCGACCAGCCGCTGTGGCGGCAGTACCTGGACTACCTGCGCGAGCTCGGGCACGGCAACCTCGGCATCTCCTACACCAACCAGCAGCCGGTCACCTCGCAGCTGCTGGAGGCGCTGCGGACCACCGTGCCGATGGTCACCCTGGGCACCGTGACCGCGATCGTCCTCGGCCTGGTCTTCGGAGTGGTCGCCGCGTGGTGGCGCGGACACGCGGTGGAGAAGAGCTCGACCTTCGTGTCGATGTTCTTCTATGCGCTGCCCACGCAGTGGCTCGGCCTGATGCTGATCCTGGTGTTCTCGGTCATGCTCGGCTGGCTCCCCTCGGCCGGGATGCACGACCCGGGTCTGATGGCCGCGCGCGACATCGGCGTCCCCGTCTCGAGCACCGCCGTGCTGCGCGACACCGCGACCCACATGCTCCTGCCGTCGATGACTCTGGCCCTCGTGCTGTTCGGTGAATACACGCTGGTGGTGCGCTCGGCCCTGCTCGAGACGTTCGGCGAGGACTTCGTGCTCACCGCACGCGCCAAGGGCCTGCGACCCCGCGTCGTCCTGATCCGGCACGCGCTCCGCAACGCGCTGCTGCCGGTGGTGACCCTGGTGGCACTCTCGATCGGGTTCATCGCCGGCGGCTCGATCCTGGTCGAGACCGTGTTCTCGTGGCCGGGCATCGGCCTGCTCAGCTACGACGCCATCCAGGCCAGGGACTACCCGATGATCCAAGGCGCGTTCCTGGTCATCACCATCTCGGTGGTCTTCTGCAACCTCGTGGCAGACCTCCTCTACGCCCGTCTCGATCCGAGGATCACCACATGAGCACACCACCCCTCGCCCTGGCCCCGGAAACCTCGTTGCCTCGTAGCTGGTCACTGCGCCGGCTGCTGCGCCAGAACGTCTCGGCGATGATCGGCCTCGTCGTCCTGCTGCTGATCGTCCTCGCCGCCGTCGCCGCGCCGCTGCTCGCACCAACGCCGCTCTACCAGCGAGTCGGTGAGGGCTTCGCGTCTCCGTCGGGTGCGCACCCACTCGGCCTGGACGACGGGGGCCAGGACATCCGCACCCTGCTGCTGTACAGCACCCGCACGACGCTTCTGGTGGGCTTCGGCGCCACCGCCATTGCGGTCGGCATCGGCGCCCTGGTCGGCGTGGTCGCGGGGTACGCCGGCGGGCGCACCGACGGCTGGCTGATGCGGCTGACCGACTTCTTCCTCGTGGTTCCCGAGGTGCCCCTGATGATGATCATCGCCGCGGTGTGGGGCACGGGTCTGACCAAGCTGATCGTGGTGATCGGACTGATCCTGTGGACGTGGACCGCGCGAGTCATCCGCTCCCAGACCAAGAGTCTCCGCGAGCGGGTCTACGTACGACGTGCCCGAGCTCTGGGCGCCAGCCCAGGGCACGTCGTCACCCGGCACGTCCTCCCCCAGCTGGCCCCGCTGCTCGTGGTGTGCGGGGTGCTGGCCTTCGCGGTCGCGGTGTTCGACGAGACTGCCCTGAGCTTCCTCGGCCTCGGCGACCCGAACCGGCCGTCCCTGGGCCGGATGATCGCCCTGGCCTCCCAGGCCGGTGCGGTCTCCAACAACGCATGGTGGGCGATCCTCTACCCGGGCCTGGTGGTCACCGCCATCATCTTGAGCCTCACCATGATGGGCACCGCGCTCGAGGACGCGCTCAACCCGCGACTGCGCGTCTCCCATCTGTCGCGTCAGCACTTCCGCGTCCTGCCCGGCCGGCGCGGTCTGCCAGGAGCGGCGCGATGACCGAGCCGATGCTGGAGGTCGAGGACCTCCGGGTCACGTTCCGGACGGGACCTCGCGGCACGCCGCTGGACGTCGTCCGCGGAGTGTCGTTCCGGCTCGAGCAGGGGCAGCGGCTGGGCCTGGTCGGAGAGTCGGGCTGCGGCAAGTCCACGACGATTCTCACGCTGATGGGTCTGCTCCCACCCAACGCGGAGGTCAGCGGCGCCATCCGGCTGGACGGGGTCGACATCCTGCAAGGTGGTGAACGGTCGATGCGGCCCCACCGGTGGACCGACATCGCGATGGTCTTCCAGGGGGCGATGAACGCCTTCAACCCGACCCGCACGATCGGAGCCCAGATCGCCGAGACGATGCGCGGGCGCGGCAGGGCGAACCGGAAGGCCGCCCACGCGCGTGCCCGAGCGCTGCTCGGCATGGTCGGGATCCCGCCCGACCGTGCCGACCGCTACCCGCACGAGCTGTCCGGCGGCATGCGCCAGCGGGCGGCCCTGGCCATGGCTCTGGCCAACGAGCCCCGCGTCCTCCTGGCCGACGAGCCGACCACCGCGCTCGACGTGATGATCCAAGCCCAGATCCTGGAGCTGCTCGAGCGCCTCACCGCAGAGCTCGGCCTGGCCCTCGTGCTCGTCACCCACGACCTCCCCCTCGTAGTCGAGACCTGCGACCGGGTCGCGATGATGTATGCCGGCCGGCTCGTGGAGATCGGGCCTGCCGCCACCCTGTTCACAGCAGCCGCCCACCCGTACACGCGGATGCTCTTCGCCGCGACACCGAGCCTCGACCTCGACCGACGGGTGACCTCGCTGACCGGCGCCCCACCCCGCCCGGACCAGGAACTCGTGGGCTGCGACTTCGCCCCTCGGTGCGACCGCGCGGAGACCATCTGCCACGTGATGTCGCCCCGCACGACACGGGTCACCGAGCAGCACGTGGCGGCCTGCCACTTCGCCGACACCGGCGAGACCCACCGACTGGTACCAGGGGTCGTCCGTTGACCGACCATCTGCTGGACGTCCGAGCTCTCGAGGTCACCTTCGGCTCGGGCCGCGGCGTCGGCACGCTTGGCCGCCGGCGAGAGGTCGTACGAGCCGTCGACTCGGTCGGCTTCACCCTCGACCGCGGGGAGACGCTCGCGCTGGTGGGCGAATCCGGAAGCGGCAAGACCACCACGGCACACGCCGTACTCCGGCTCGTCGAGGCGTCCGCGGGCACCGTCAGATTCAAGGGGTCGGACCTGGCCGGCCTGAGCGGGTCGCGGCTCAGGGCGCTCCGGAAGGAGATGCAGCTGATCTACCAGGACCCCTACGAGTCCCTCGATCCCCGCTACCCGGTGGGACGCATCGTGGAGGAGCCGCTGCTGGTGCATCGGAGCCTGCCGTCCCGGCAGGCGCGGCGGGAGCGCGTGCGGCAGGCTCTCGAGCAGGTCGGCCTCAGCCCGGCCGAGCTGTTCCTCCCTCGCCGACCCCACGAGCTCTCCGGTGGTCAACGCCAACGGGTGGCGATCGCCGCCGCGCTGGTGCTGGAGCCAGACCTGCTGATCGCGGATGAGCCGGTGAGCATGCTCGACGTCTCCGTGCGCGCCGGCATCCTCGACCTCCTCGACCAGCTCCGCCGCTCGGGGCTGGGCATCCTGATGATCACCCACGACCTGTCCACCGCCGCCCACTACGCTGATCGGATCGCGGTCATGTATCTCGGCCGCATCGTCGAGATCGGACCCTCCCGGCGGATCGTGACCGACCCGCAGCATCCCTACACTCGGGCCCTGCTCTCCGTCGTACCCCAGCCGCACCGCATCCGCGTGAAGCGCGCCATCCTCAGCGGAGAAATCCCCGACGCAGCCGTGATCCCCACGGGATGCCGCTTCCATCCCCGCTGCCCGATCTCCACCGAGGATTGCTCGTCACTCTCCCCGTCCCTCGAACCCTCGCCGAGCCCAGACCCCGCCCATGAGGTCGCCTGCCTCAACCTCGAAGGAAGAGCCCGCAACACTCAAGCCGCGACCGGATCCACATGAGCTCCCGTTAGCGAACTTAAAAGGCACTCTCGATCGCCGCCGTTGCCTCCAGGCGTCCCGTCAGTCCTCCCAGATGGACGCGGCCATTGAGCTTGCAGCAGGGAGTTCCTGGACACTGCCACAGTCTCGGTGGGCAACGGTACGTTCGAAGCATCCAGAGCCAAGGGAACTCATGGACTGCGGCGAGCCAGCGGACGTCAATGTGAGCGACGAGGAGCGGAACGTCTTCCTCTCGATTCGCGAGGGGCGGGTTGCCGACCTGGCCGCACTGCTTGCGGCGCACCCCGATGTGGCGACCTCCCGACTTGGGTCGATAGGTCGAACACCGTTGCATGTGGTCACGGACTGGCCAGGCTACTTTCCTAACGGGCCCGAGGTCGCGGCGCTACTCATCGACGCTGGCGCTTTGATCGATGACCGTGGCCCTGACGGGCATGATGAAACGCCGCTGCATTGGACGGCCAGCAGCGACGACGTCGACGTCGCCTGCGTACTCGTCGACCGCGGTGCGAACATCGAGTTGCCGGATGGTTCCATCGGCACCCCCCTGGCCAATGCGGTCGGGTACGGCTGCTGGAACGTCGCCCGCCTGCTCGTGGAGCGCGGCGCCAGGGGTGAAGATCTGTGGATCGCCGCTGGTTTGGGTCTGCTCACGTCTGAACGAATTGGTCGCCGGTGGAGCGACCCAAGACGCGCTTGATCAGGCACCGTGGCACGCCTGCGCCGGCGGCCAACGCCGAGCAGCAGAACGTCTATATTCGCTCGGCGCCAGCCTGGGGTACACCCCCGAGTACGGACACGGGAGCCTGCTCGACGTGGCCGCGTCTTACGGGACTCAGCGATCAAACCTCATCGAGTGGCTGCAGCAGCAGGGCGTACAACCCGTTGCATCATGAGAATCGGCCGTACCGACCTGCGCGAGTCACACCGCCGCCTGTCGCGCAGCTTGAAACGAAACTCTCAGCCGATGAGCGGTCGCGTGGACCACCATGATGGGTGCATGCCCGAGGATTAGGGGCCCGGCCGCGATCCGTCAGACACACGTGGACAACGTCCTACCCCGTATGCGGCTGCTCGGAGCGTCGGGGCTGCTGCTCCTGTGCGCGGCCTGCGGCGACCCATCGAACGCGACCCGTGCTTCGAGCGCCGTCCATTCACGTCGCAGCTCGCGTTTCGTTTCGAGGTACTCCAGCAGGAGGGTCAGCTCTTGATCGGGACTCCGAACGCGGTGTACATGGCGTGGAAGGCGAGAGTTCCTTGGGCGAACATCGCAGCCGTGACCGCAGCGGTGACCAAACCTTTGACCCAGAATCGGCCCGGGATGCGGGTCACCAGCCATGCGCCGAGCAAGGCGATCGGACCGAGCGCTGGCAGGTAGAACCTGACCACTTGGACCGAGACGCTCGTGGGGTCAGTCGTCCAGGTGTAGGTCGAGTACAGGCCCCAGATCGCACACCAGATCGCTCCAAGGGACAGTGCGATCCGCAGGTCCAGCCGGGCATCTGCCGACGCGGTGCTGTCGTCTCGGCGGGTAGCGATCCACCGGACGGCGATCCACACCAGGGACAAGACAGCCAGCACGATCATGGGCATGGCTTGCAGGAGGTGTGCCGGTATGAGCCGCAGATTGGGAGCGATCGCGTGCAGCGCGAAGGTGACTTCGCCTGGTTGGTAGCCGGTGGTGAGCGGACCTCCGTAGGCGACGGTGTCGAATACCGCGACTCCCACCCCGAAGACGGCCACTGAGGACAGCCACCAGCCCAGGGTGCCCTGCGGCAGAGGGACTCGGGGTAGCCGCCACGAGACGATCACGATCACCACCGCGCAGCCGAGGACAACAAGGTTGGTGTAGCGAACGAAGGTCGCGGCCTCGAGAGCGACGAACCCGGCAAGGCCGACCCGTCGCCGTCGCCCAACGGTGGCTTCGCTCGCGAGCATGGCCCAGGCGAGGAGCCCACACCCCGCAGCGACGAGCGAGGCGTCGGTGAAGGTAGGCATGTAGTCACGCCAGGCGAAGGCCAGCGCAGCGCCCGAGGAGCAGTAGAGTCCGACGGCTGCGCTGCCCCCGATCGGCCCGAGCCAGCGCCGGGCACCGACGAAGAGTCCCACACAGGCAAGGGCCCCGAAGAACAGTGGTGCCCAGCGGATCATCCCGAGCTTCTCGAACGGGGCAGCGAGGTAGGGGTAGCCGGCGTCCTTCTCACTGAGGTACCGGCCGGGAGTGACCTCGACCCACTGGTTGGGAGGTGCTGCCGGGTTGTCGTGCAACCTGGCTGCCAACGTCTGCGCCTGTGCGGACGACAAGGTCAGGAAGTGGCCCTCGGTCAGTGCGACGATCGATGCACGATAGGCGCCGTCATCGGGCTCTGCGCTCTGGGGCGCGACCGACAGCGTCACCACACACGAGGCGGCGAATGCGGCGGCAGCCAGCGCTACGTCGAACCACCCGACCGTCAGCGCACGTGCGTTCGTTGCGATGGTGGGGGCGGAGCCGGCAGGCGCTACCTGCCGCAGCGGCTCGTCTCGTCGAGCGCCTTCTGCACTCATGTCCCCGGTTCTACGCCAGTGCAGGTGACATCAACGCTACCGGTCACCTCGATGACGTCGCATCGATGTCACCCGGATCGGCGCATACTTGGACGGTGCGGGTGCTGGTGGTCGAGGACCATGCGACGCTTGCGAGCCGCATCGCCCAAGGGCTCCGCCAGGCGGGGATGGCCGTGGACCTGGTCTACGACGGAGCGGCCGCCCTCGAAGTCTCGTCGAGCACCGTCTACGACGTGATCGTGCTCGATCGAGACCTCCCGATCGTTCATGGCGACCAGGTGTGCCGGACACTCACGGGCTCGGGGCCCCGGATCCTCATGCTCACCGCGGCTGCCGAGGTCGAGCACCGGGTCGCTGGGCTGGAGTTGGGCGCCGACGACTATCTGGGCAAGCCATTCGCCTTCGTCGAGCTGATCGCCCGCGTTCGGGCGCTCTCGCGTCGGGCGCCGTCCGCGCCGCCGGCCTTGCAACACCAGGACCTGACCGTCGATCGCGCGCGGCATCGGGCAGCACGCGGCTCACGCTCGCTGAATCTGACACGTAAGGAGTTCGGCATCCTGGAGATGCTGATGGCGGCCGACGGCGCCATGGTGAGCGCCGAGCAACTGCTCGAACACGTCTGGGACCTCAACATCGACCCCTTCAGCAACATCGTCTCGGTCACGATGACTCGCCTACGGCGCAAGCTCGGAGACCCCCCGCTCATCGAGACCGTGGTCGGCAGGGGATATCGGATGTGAACCGGCACCCTCGGCTGACCATCCGGACCCGCCTGACCCTGCTCTACACCGGCCTGTTCGCCGTGTGCGGCGCGCTCGTAGTGGCGGTCAGCTACACCCTGGTCGCACGTCTCGAACCACCGGGACAGAGCCAGCAGGCGCCGGCTGCCTTCCTGGCACTCTGCCGCGCCGCGCAGCACAGCGCCCACCCGAACGGCCGCATCCTCGCCAAGTGCACCTCCTACTTCGAGCTGCAGGGCGCGCAGCACCAGCGCCACATCACACTCACGCACCTTCTCGCCTACTCACTCACCGCCCTCGCGCTCATGATTCTCCTGGCCGCGATGCTGAGCTGGATCGCCGCCGGGCGAGCGTTGCGGCCCGTGCACACCATCACCGCGACCGCGCGCACGGCCTCCGAGAACAACCTGTCGGCTCGGGTCGCCCTCGAGGGCCCGCACGATGAGCTCCACGAGCTCGCCGCAACCATCGACGCCATGCTCGACCGACTCCAAACCGCATTCGAGGCCCAACAGCGGTTCATCGCCAACGCCTCTCACGAGCTACGCACCCCCCTCACCGTCATGCGCGCCACCGTCGACGTCGTCCTCGACGACCCCGTCGCCTCACCAGACGACCTCCGCGACATGGCCGTCGACATCCGAGCCGCCGTCGATCACGCCGAGCGCCTCATCGGCGCCCTGCTCATCCTCGCCCGCAACGAGCGAGGTCTCACCACCCACGAACCCGCCGACCTGGCCACCGGCACCGAGGACGTACTCGACACCACCAACCTGCAGTACCTGCAGCTGCACACCACCCTCGAACCGGCCCCCATCTCCGGAGACCCCCTGCTGGTCGAACGACTCATCGCCAACCTGATCGACAACGCGGTCCGCTACAACATCCGCGACGGAGACATCTGGATCACCACCGGCACCACCGACAGCAACAGTCACCTCACCATCACCAACACAGGACACCGCCTCACACCCACCCAAGTCGACCAGATCTTCGAGCCCTTCCACCGACTCGACGACCGCACCAGCCACGACGGCTTCGGACTCGGACTCACCATCGTCGCCTCCATCGCCACACTCCATGGCGGCACCACCACCGCCCACCCACCCGGAAACGGCGGACTATCCGTCACCGTCACGCTTCCCACGGCTCACCACGAAAGCGACGCGCCGCCTCACCACCGCCCAGACCCGGGCGATGTTGAACCGAAAGCGACGGGGACCGCTCGACGATGAGGTGTCCCGTTCCGCCGCGAATCGGCTGTGTCCTACCAGCCGGCTCGGCGGAGGCGTGCTCGTGAGAGTCAGCGACACCGACGAGGGTCAAGCCGGCGCTCTCGGCAGCGCGGGCGAAGGTTTGCAGGACGGTGCTCCAACCGCCGCCACCTTCTTCGATGGTGGAGCGAATGGCTCGCCGTCGAGGAGGCGGTCGAGGTGTCGGTGTTCGAGCTCGACGAGCGTTCCTCCGGATGGTCGGCGCTGAAGCGGGCCCTCGATCTCGCTGGCGTGCTTTGGGTCGTCGTCGTACTGCCAGCGTCCGCTGATCTGCCAGGTGACCACGAACCGGTGCGGTGGCTCCCAGACCAGGACTCGGCCCCAGTCGCACTCGGTGCCGTCGACGCCGCGTTCGTACCAGCGTCCGCCCTCGCGTGGTTCGAGGACGGCGTCGGCCATCTCTGTTTGACCGATGTGGTAGTCGGTCGGCCACCAGCTGCCGAAGAATTCTGTGAAGAAACCGAAAGCGCGGTCGACGTCGAGGGCAACGGTTGCTGTACCGGTCATGGTGGGAACCGTCGGTGCGCTGCTCATGTGGGTTCCTTCTCGTGATCGAAGTTGTCGGCCGCGACGTCTGCGGCCTTCTGATAGGCGGCAAGAGCGTCGTCCCAGATGCGCTCGAAGTACGCCTTGAGCGCCGCGACCCCCTGCGTGTTGAGGCGGTAGACACGCCGGGTCCCGTCCGGCCTGGCGACGACCAGGCCGCCCGCCCGGAGGACCCCCAGGTGCTGAGAGACCGCCTGCGGCGTGATCGGCAGCTGATCGGCGAGCTCACCCACGGACGAGGGCTGGCGAGCCAGCATCTCGAAGATCGCACGCCGCGTCGGATCGCCGAGCACGCTGAGATCGGCATCTTCGAAAGGCGCGACGTACGTAAGCGATCACTTTCAGAGCGTTTTGGCAAGTCCCTCTTGCCGATCACCTGTCGCGGGGCGCCGCATCGCCTTGGCGTAACGCGACCAACACCCGGTCGAGCACGGTCACGAACGCGACGAGCTCGGAATCCGAGGTATCGCCGAACAGTCGGGCGGTGCTGTCGGCTCGTTCGGCACTCCACTGCGAAACGAGTGCTGCTCCACGCTCGGTGAGCGAGACCAGGACGGCACGACGATCGGTGGGGTGCGGGGTGCGCACGACCAGCCCGGCCACCTGGAGTGCGTCGACCAGGCCGGTCACGTTGCGAGGCGTGCACTTCAAGACCTCGCTGAGCTCTCGCTGGGTCAGCCGGCCGCTGTGGTGAAGGACCCAGATCACCTCCGCGCGAGCCGCCGTGAGGCCATGGACGGCCAATGTCCGGTTCATCAGGTCGCCGAGCACGACGGCGAGGTCGAAAAGGCGGTCCACCGCACCGTCGGCGTCCGGCACCACGATCTCGATTCCGTGTAGTCACTTCACTATGTTGTACCCTTCCGCATCATGGTAGTAGCGCCCGCCGAGCACGGACGGATCGTGGTGGAGGGCGTGTCCAAGTCCTTCGGCCCGGTCCGCGCTGTGAACGAGTTGAGCTTCGTGGTGGAACCTGGCGGCGTCACCGGGTTCCTGGGGCCCAACGGCGCCGGAAAGACCACGACGCTGCGGATGCTGCTCGGCCTGGTCACCCCGGACAGCGGTGTGGCTCGGATCGGCAGCCGTCGCTATGCCGACCTGCCCACACCTGCCCACGAGGTGGGAGCCGTCCTGGATGCAAGCGGGTTCCATCCCGCTCGATCCGGCCGTGACCACCTACGCGTCTCGTGCACCCTGGGCGGCCTTCCACTGCGCCGCGTCGACGAAGTGCTCGATCTCGTTGGTCTCTCCGATGCAGGCACCCGGCGTGTGCGGGGATATTCGCTGGGGATGCGGCAACGCCTGGCCCTGGCCGGGGCCCTGCTCGGCGATCCTCCGGTGCTGATACTCGACGAGCCGACCAACGGCTTGGACCCTGAAGGCATCGCCTGGATGCGTCGGCTCCTGCAGGGATTCGCCGAGCAGGGCCGCACGGTTCTGGTCTCCAGCCATGTCCTGTCGGAGGTACAGCAACTCGTCGACCAGGTCGTGATCATCCGACGCGGCCAGCTGGTGCACCACGGGCCTCTCGCGGAGTTGTCCGGACCCGACGCCCACGTCGTGTCCATCCGATCCCCACGCACTGAAGCGCTCACCGCCGCCCTGTCGGCCGCCGAGGGATGCCGGGTGGAACGGGCCGGACCCGACCGGCTGCGGGTCACCGGCGTCCCGGCCTCGCGGATCGGCGACATCGCGTTCGCCGCCGGAGTCATGCTGCACGAGCTCACCCCACATGCCGTCGGGCTGGAGGATGTCTTCTTCTCCCTGACCAACGCCACCGGCACCGACTCGGACCCCGGCGTCGACCCTCCCGGAGGAGCCGTGACATGTGGCCGCTGATCGCTGGCGAGGCCCGCAAGGTGCTCACCACCCGGGTCTGGCTCTGGCTGCTCTTGGCCGCGGCGGGTCTCACCATCCTGTACGCCGTCTTGACCATGGCCTTCGCCGACACCCCGGACGCGCTCACAGCGCCCCTGACCACAGCCGAGGGACAACGCACCCTGTTCGCCGTCGGAGGGGCCGCCGCGCCCTTCGCCGCACTTCTGGGAGCGATCGGCCTCACCGCGGAGTATCGCCACCGTACGGCGACGATCACATTCCTGACCGTCCCGCACCGCGGCCAGATCATCACCGCCAAGCTCATCGTCCACGTACTTGCCGGAGCCGCCTACGCGGTCGTCTGCATCTCCATCACCACTGCAGTCGTGCCGCCCTGGTTGGCCTCCCAAGACATCTCGATCGCCGTCCCCGCTCGAGACCTGTTCGCCACCGATCTCGGCGTGGTGACCTCGGTAGCCCTGTTCGCCGCGATCGGGGTCGGGCTGGGCGCCCTGATCCGCGAGCAGGTCGCCGCGGTAGTCACCCTCCTGATCTATCTGTTCGTGGTCGAGAACATCCTCACCAACATCACCGCCCTGCACCAGTGGACCCCGTACCTGCCCGGCCAGGCCCAAGAAGCCCTGATCGGATCCACCCTGACCAACCAGTCACTCCTGACACCATGGCAAGGCGGACTCGTCCTCACCGCATACAGCCTCGCCATCGCCACCATCGGCACCCTGCTGACCGCGCACCGCGACGTCACCTGACCAACCCGAGCTGTCACGACCGACATCGCGCTGGTCGAGCCTGCCAATGACTCGTCAGCTTGAGGCGCGACGCTCCTATGCTTCGTCAAGCAGCTGTGGCCCTGTTTTCAAGTAGGCGGTAGAGGTCTCGGGCGACGTAGCGGGCGAGGCAGCGTTTGATCTCGCGGCTGGTCTTGCCCTCGGCAGTACGGCGAGCGACGTAGTCGCGGGTGGCTTGTTGGTACTGGATCCGGCTCTGGACCACGGTGTGCAAGGCGTTGTTGAGCTGGCGCCGCGGCCCGGGACTGTTCACTCATGGGTTCTCCTATGGTCTAGACCATGTGGTCCGTACCATGATGGTCGGAGTGTGACCCTGGCCACGTCAAGACCCCTGGAGCCAACCGGGTGGTCCGAACCACGTGGTCTAGTAATCCGATAAAATTTCGCCCATGCCAGAGTCACAGGCGTCACGCTCCCCGCGCTACGTGGGCATCGCCGCCGACCTGCGCGACCGCATCCTGAGCCAGCAGCTCGGACCTCACACCCTTCTGCCGTCCGAGCGCGAGCTCTGCGAGCAGTACGCCGTCAGCCGGATGACCGCCCGGCAGGCGCTGACCCTGCTCGAGTCTGAAGGACACGTCTACCGCCGGCCACCGCGCGGCACCTTCGTCGCAGAGCCACGCGTCCGCTTCCGCGTCGGCAGCTTCTCCCACGAGGCGTCCCGCCTCGGCAAGGTCGCCACTGCCCGGTTGTTGTGGGCCCGAGACCTCCCGCCCGAGAGAGCCGAACGTGCCGCCCTCGACCTCGGGGACGACGCACGCGTGCACGCCTTCTACCGGCTCCGGCTCATGGACGACGAACCCATCGCCCTGGAGAAGAGCTTCTACCCTGCCGACCTCACCCCAGGGATACTCGACAAGACCGAGGACGGCTCCCTGTGGGAGATCCTCTCGGCGAGCTACGGCACCGACATCGTCCGCTGCGACGCCGTGATCGAGTCCATCATCCTCAACGAAGAGGCCACAGGCCTCCTAAAGGTCCGGGCCGCCTCCCCCGGCACCCTGCTCACCCGCAAGAGCTACGACCACACAGGTCGATGCGTCGAATACGCCCAAGACGTTTACCGAGCCGACCGGGCTGCATTCGAGGTCTCCGCAACCGTGGACACGTAGCCGCTGCGCTGCCCGGACACCGCCGGCGCCCGGGTCGGCTTCTGGGCAGAGCCCGGCAGGCGGCGGATACACGCCCTCTTCGCGACGTAACTGTCGTGCAGACGCCACACTGGGTCCATGACTCGCGAGGATGTCCTGGCGATCTGCCTCGATCTGCCGGCGGCCGAGGAGACATACCCGTTCGGCGAAGAGGTCGAGGTGATCAAGGTCGGCGAGAAGATGTTCGCCCTGATTCCGCTCATTGAAGGCCCCGGGTCCATCAACCTGAAATGCGACCCTGCGCGAGCGCTCGAGTTGCGCGGGGCGTACGCCGGGATCCGACCCGGCTACCACCAGAACAAACGGCACTGGAACACCGTTGACCTCGACGGCTCGGTCGAGGACGACGTCGTGCGCGAACTGATCGAGGACTCCTACGACCTGGTCGTCGCCGGTTTGTCCCGTGCGGTCCGCGCGGAGCTGAAACGGACCTGAACCGGACTCGGTCTCGCTGTCGGCCCGTCAGGGCCCCGGGGCAGTCGCCGCGAGCGTCCATGGGGCCCGCCAAGACCTGCAGGTCAAGAGACTTGATCGACGCCGCGGCTGGGTCCCGATGCGAACCCCGCCTCTTCATCGAGATCGATGCCGGACCAGGCATGCACCGGAACCCGGCGGAATGACTACGCGCATGTCCCAGGTACACCGGCGTTCGGCCAGCGCCATCGCTCTGGTCCCCGCAGGGATCAAGGTGAACCTGTTTCGGAGTGAGCACGAGGCGCGGACTTAGCGACGTGTGGGAATGGCGGCAGCTTGCCTTACAGCGCCCGCCGAGGTGCGTGCCGCACGCGGCGAGTTTGTAGTGCGGACCAATGACGGAAAGACAGGCGGCTCTGATCTGAACACGTGTCTGTCCCTCCCTACCCGCAGTTCCCCTTCTTGCTCACGCCCGTGTGCAGGCGGTTCCTCCACGTGTTTGCGGATGCAGACGCCGGGGACCGCCCGCACCAGGAGTTCCTGATACGCCTGCATCTTGAGCGCCCACCGCTCCGTTGTGATTGACCTAAAACGACGGTGACCAAGCCGCGGAGTCTTCGACGTGGGCCCGGTCTCGCGGGAAGCGTGGCGCTTACTGGCTCAGGGGTTGGCCTGTTCTAGAGGAGGCCACGACGGCGAGGATGGCCCGGGTGGTGGCGGCGGCGTACTTCTGATCGATGAGCAGGTCGATGTGCGCGGCGTCCTCCACGATCTCCTGCGAGCTGTTCGTCGATAGGGCCAGCATTTTGCGCTGCAGGGTCATCCAGGATTCCGGGTGGCGGCCGGCCGTCACGACGAAGAGGGGCTTGTCGCCGAAGTCGTGCAGTGATGCGGCTTCTTGCGCCGAGGCGCCGGCCCGCAGGTACTCGTCGACGGTGCTGCCGAGCCAGCCCGCCTGCGAATTGCTGGTCTGTATCTCAGCCCGCGAACCGGCGGGTAGTGCCCCCCAGTTGCTTTGGGCGAGTAGTCGCGCGACGCCGACCCGGGCAGCGAGGGATGCGACCACCGGCAGCCGGCCGATGGGCTGGTCGGAACTCGGGTTGGCCGGCACAACGGATTTCGCCGGCTCCTTCGACTCTGTGGAGTCGACGAGCACGAGGCCTGCGACCTCGTTGGGGTAGTGCGCGGCAAAGATGCGGACGTAGAGGCCACCGAATGAGTGCCCGGCGAGAACGTACGGTCCGGGCACGCCTGCGCGGTGCAGCAGGGTGTGCAGGTCGGTCGCGATCTGGGCGCCGTCCTGGGGAGTGTCGGCGGGTTCGCTCCAGCCACGACCGGCACGGTCGTAGGCGCAGACCCGTGTGTGGGCCGCGATCTGTGGTGTGATCCAACCCATTTGTGAGGAGGTTCCGCCGGCGCCGGGTTCAAGGACGACGGTGGGGCTGCCCGAGCCGACGCAGTTGAGGTAGAGGTCGTGGCCGCCGACGTCGATGAGCCGGCCGGTCGAGGGCACGGTCTTCACGTCTGTCGCCTCTCCCACGGCCTCGTAGCCACCTCCGACCGCCGAGGCGGCGAGGACCGCGAAGACCACGTAGAGCTGGACGCGGGCGCCGCGGCTGGGCATGTCTCGCCTCGTGCGGCGCACCATCGAGATCACCAGGGCGACCAGCGTGGGTGGCCAGACCCAGGCGAGGGCCTCGCGCATGGGGGAGCCGAAGACCACCAGCAGGATGCCGCCGATACCCATGAATAGGGCGGGCCCAACCGCCCACCGCTGCGGATGCTCGGTGAGCCGCAGGGACAACAGCCACAGAACCGTCCAGCCCGAAGCGAAGCCGCACAGGACTGCGCCCGTGAAGGCGCTTTCGGCGACCGGGACGATCGGAAGGGCGATCAGGAGCGCCGCCACGACGAGTCCGGTGGCCACCGCGAGGGCCACGATCCAGCCCAGGCGGCTCGACGGGGGCTGCGCACCGCCCTCATGGCGACCTGCGCATGCGGGTTCGGGTTCGGTCTGGTTGTTGGAGGTCATCGCGCCGGCCATGTGGTCCACTTCCTTGCCATCGTGGGCCGAGTTCGGTTCGGCCGGTTCGGTTGATGTGTGGACCCTCCGACGCCGCTCTTTCCCCGGTCTGTCCGTCGGCTGTCCAGCAACGTCTCCTGTGGCCGATGCCGTGTCGACGCGTTTCCGACCACCGTCGGTCTGTCCTGCCACTGGGCGGCGGCTCGATGAGCCGCGTCGGTGTCGTGGTCGCGCTGGAGGGGATGCGCTGGGTTTCGGCCGGATGGGCGACGACCGCACCGAAACAGCGCACGGACAGCGGTCGTGGTCAGGCTCATCCGTGCCCGCCGCCTCGGCGGACCCAACCACAGAAGGGCGCCATCATGACCTCAACAACAACGGCGGCGGGGAGCCGCCAAGGGTGGCTGGCCCTGGCTGCGTTCGCTGCGGTCTTGTCGGCCCTGGCCGTGGTCGCGTTTGGCTCGCCCGTCGATGCCGCCCCGATCGCCCCGTCGAAGGTCCACGACTCCCGGTTGGACATTGTCGCCGTAGACCGGTTCCTCCGCGAGCAGATCGATGCTGCCTCCATTCCCGGGGCCGCCGTGGCGATCACCCACGGCGACCAGGTGGTGCACGTAGCCGGCTTCGGTCACGACTCCAGCGGCGCGCCCGTCACCGGCGAGACCCTCTTCCGCGTCGCCTCGCTCAGCAAGTCGTTCACCGCACTCGCCGTCATGCAGCTGGTGGACGAGCACCGCCTGCGCCTGGGCGACCCGGTCGTCGAGCATCTGCCCGAGTTCCGGCTCGCCGATCCCCGCGGCGCCGACATCACGGTGCGACAGGTGCTCCAGCAGACCTCCGGTCTCACCGACTCGCAAGTGCACGAGCTATCTCGTGAGCAGCCGGATTCCCTGGCGGACTCGGTGGTCGCGCTCCGCTCGGCACAGCTCAGGGCCGCGCCCGGGACGCAGTGGAACTACACCAACCCGAACTACGAGATCGCCGCCCGACTCGTCGAGGTAGTGGCCGGCGAACCGTTCGATACCTATCTGCGAGACCACGTACTTCGGCCGGCGGGCATGACCTCCGCGCTCACCGTCGACTACGACGACCAGGATGTCCCAGGACTGGGGGACGGCCACACCGTCGCCTACGGGCACGCGTTCGCCGTCGACGGCCCACACGCCTTCGAGGCGGGAGCCGGAGGTGTGGTCGCTTCCGCCGCTGACATGGCCCAGTGGCTGATCGTGCAGACCAACCAGGGCCGCGCCGCCGACGGGACCCGCGTCGTCAGCGACCGAAGCCTCGCCGAGCAACACACCCCTGGCGCTCAAACACACGGATACGCCCTGGGCTGGGACACCGACGGACCTCTCGACGCACCTATCCGGCTCGAGCACACGGGCAGCCTTCTCACCTGGAGCTCCTACATGGAGATCGTGCCCGACTCGGGGTACGGCGTCGTCGTCCTCCTCAACGCAGGCTCGGGGCTGCTGCTCGACCAGGCCGGAATCTTCTACGGTGTCCGCGACATCATCGAAGGCACCAACCTGACGCCCCCAGGTCCGGCCGGCACCAGACTCAATTCAACGACTCTCGACATGGCCCTCGGCCTGCTGACCCTGGCCGTGCTGCTGCTCGGCGCCCGCGGCGTACTCCGTGCCGGACTCTGGGCTCGCCGACGCAAGCACAAGTCGTGGATCGTTGTCGGAGTGCGCACGCTGCCGCACGTGACTGTGCTGGCCGCAGTCGCGGCGTTCCCGCAGCTCACGGGGAGCCTCATCGGCCGTGAAGTCACCTGGGAGGCGGCTGCGTATGGATGGCCCGCCCTCACCATCTTCTTCGGCACAGTGCTCCTCGCGACGTGTGCAACTCTGGTATCGCGTGCCTGGCAGATGGCACGACGAGACACGTCCGACCCCCAGGTGGCCGCTGCACCCTCCGGTCGGCTTCCGACGTCGGGTTTGAACCTCGCTCGGCAACCGGATGTCGCCCCGTGACCGGCACATCGGCAAGGCACCGTCGGTCCCTGCGACCCTGGCTCACTCTGCAACCTGCGAAGTGACATGCACGGTGGTCGCCGACGGCGCAGACTGTTGGAGCAACGTCGCGGCGTAGCGATCCGGCTTCAGGTGCGCCGGATCGGCTCGCACTCGAGGCCGTCTGATGCCCAGCGTTCGTCAGGTCGAGGTGGCTTCGGGGTCCACGGATCCGAGCACGGCAGACCCATAGCGTTCGTGCGGTGGGGCCGGCCGCGCGAACCGCTCTCGGATATCGGCTGCCTCACCTGCCATGCGATCGGCGTCCTCGTCCTGACCCCGGGCCCGGGCCAGCCTTCCCAGGCCCTCGAGCGAGGACGCTGTCACGCTCGGCTCGCCGAGGTTTCGCCCGACCGTCAGGGCACTCTCGAAGTGGCCACCGGCGACCGCGAGCTGTCCGAGTGCCTCAGCGCAGCGCCCCTGCCCGGCCAGCGAGCCGCCGACCCAGACCGGGGTCCCGAGCCGCTCGAAACCGGCGACCGCCTCCGCGTAGAGCCGTTCGGCGGTCGACCAGTCCCCGTCCACCTCAGCGAGCAGCCCGTGGCCATAGGTGGCCAGCACCTCACCAGCGCCGTCGCCGACCTCCCGCGAAGCTCCCGCGGCGCGCTCGAAGAGCTCGCGGGCGGTCGTCAGGTCGCCTACGTGAACCTTCTCGATGGCCAGGTCTGCGTAGGCCCACTGCACCGTGTTCCATAGCCCAGCGGACGCGGCTACGTCGATGGCCTCCTCGAGGACGCGCGCCCCTTCCTCGAGCCTGCCGAACTGCCGGAGCCCCCAGCCGAAGTGGTACAGGGTCGCCGACAGACCCCAGGGGTCCTCGAGCTGTCGGAAGGCGGTCGCCGTGGCCGGCCCGAGCGCGAGGGCCGCGGTCACGTCGCCGGCCTTCATCGCGGTCTCGAGGCGCACGAAGCCGATGACGCCCAGTCCCCAGGCATCGCCCTCGCGGGAGAACTCCTCCTCGGCCTGGCGCAGGAACGTGTCGGAGCGCTCGCGGAACGCGCCGGTCACACCCTCCACCGACACCAGGACTTTCGAAAGGGCGGCGTGCCAGGGATCACCGAGTCCGGTGAAGATCGACAGGCTCTCCTCCGCGGTCTCCGCACAGCGGGGGTGGGGATGTACCAGGCATCCGCGTGGCCGCTCGACGATGGACACCGCCTGCAGAGCCCTGGCCCGTGCCGGCGTCGACCCCTCCCCGCTCTCCACTAGCCGGCTCAGCACCTCTCGTCCCTCGAGATGGCGGCCCAGATGCCAGAACATGCCCAACGACCCGGCCGTCACCAGCGCAGAGTCGATGTCGCCACCGGGCCGGGACAGCCAGGTGATGGCCGCCCGGATGTTC
This sequence comes from Nocardioides sp., assembly GCA_025937085.1. Classification (GTDB taxonomy): domain Bacteria; phylum Actinomycetota; class Actinomycetes; order Propionibacteriales; family Nocardioidaceae; genus Nocardioides. The sequence goes on along the minus strand of JAICSC010000003.1, from coordinate 6,972 downwards.
GGCTGTTCCTCCCGCAGAATCCGAAGGGTCTCACGTTGCCCGTGGCCGCGCAGGTCGATCTCGGCCCGCTCGGCGACCGCCCTGAAGTAGCTCGCGTGGCGACCCGCCCAGGCCTCGGCCTCCCCTGAACTGACCAGCTGCTCCGCGGCGTACTCCCGCAAGGTCTCCAGCATGCGGTAGCGAGTCGTCCGGCCCCGCTCCACCCAGACCATCGACCGCTCGACGAGCCGGCCGACGGTGTCGAGCACCCCGCCAGAGGTCAGTCCGTCATCACTCACCACGGCCTCAGCGGCCGTCAACGACCAGCCGCCGCGGAAGACAGAAAGCCGGTTGAACACCCTTCGCTCGACGTCGCTCAGGAGCGCATAGCTCCATTCCACGGTCGCCCGCAAGGTCTGCTGCCGGGCTTCGGCCGTCCGGGCACCCGAGGTGAGGAACGAGAATCGCTGGGCGAGCCGGTCCGTGATCTCGCCGGGTGACATCGAGGCCACCCGGGCGGCCGCGAGCTCGAGTGCCAGCGGTATGCCGTCGAGCGCTCGGCTGATCTGGGCGACCGCGGAGAGGTCGTCACTGTCGAAGACCATGTCGGGACTCACGGCGCGGGCACGCTCGACGAACAGCTGTGCGGACGGGTACTCCAGAACGCGGTCAATCGGCGTGTCCTCCGGCGGAGTCGCAAGCGGAGCCACCGTCACCTGCACCTCGTCAGGTACCGCGAGAGCCTCCCGACTCGTGGCGAGGACCGTGACGTCGGGACACCGGGCCAGAATGTTATCGATCAGGCTCGCGGCCGCGTCCACGACGTGCTCACAGTTGTCGACCAGCAACAGCATCTGGCGTCTGGCCAGAAAGGCCGTCAGGCGCTCGCGCACATCCCGCTCTGCGCCGCTTCCGTCCAAAGGGACGCCTAACGCGTCGGCTACCGCAAGCGGCACCTGCTCCCCGGTCTCGACCGATGCCAGTCGCACGCCGAACGCACCGTCTTGGTAGGCGTGGGAGTTCCGAACCACGGCTGCCAGTGCCAGCGAGGTCTTTCCGGCGCCACCGGGACCGATCAGCGACAGGAGCCTCACGTCGCCCAGCATCGAAGCCAAGGAGTCCAGCTGCTCGTCGCGGCCGATGAGCGGACGGACGACCGTCGGGAGGTTCGTGGAGGCCGCACCACCCTCGACCGCTCTGCTCCGAACCGAAGCGACAGGGCTCGCCACCGCCAGATCCGAGCCGCCACCCAGCGACTGGTCCTGGCGAAGCACCCGCTCGTGCAACGAGCGCAGCGACACCGAGGGTTCTAGCCCCAGGTTCTCGTCGAGGATGGTGCGCGTGCGGGTGTAGACCTCCAGCGCATCGGCCTGGCGTCCACTTCGATACAGGGCCAGCATGAGGAGGCCCGCCAGCGACTCAAGAGTCGGGTCCGCGGACACCAGCGGCTCCAGGTCGCCGACGACCTCCAGGTGCAGGCCGAGCGCCAGGGCCACGTGGGCACGCTCGATGAGTGCGGTACGGCGCAGCTCCACCAGCCTGGCGGCCTCCGCGATCGCCCACTGCTCGGTCACAAAGTCGCTCAGCGGCTCGCCCTGCCACAGGCCCAAAGCCTCGTCGTAGGCCTGCAGATGGCGGTGCTCGTACCCGCCACCGGCAGCTGCCTGCGTCGTGGCCGCCCGCGCCGACCGGATCCGTTGGGCAAAGTCCAGGGCGTCGACATGGGAGGAGTCGACGCTCGCTCGGTACCCCACGCCGTCACGTGCAACCAGTTCGTCGACCCCCAACGCCCTCAGCGCCCGGCGCAGCTTCGAGACTCGGATCTGGAGCGCGTTCATCGGATCCACCGGCAGCGTCGCCTCGGACCAGAGCCGGTCCACCAGCAGGGTGGCGGGGATGGTCCGGCCGGGCGCGAGGAGCAGTTGGACCAGCAGGGCGCGCTCGGCCACGCCCGGCAGCTTGGCCGGCCCTCCCTCTACGTGGATCTCCATCGGACCGAGCAGTTGGAATCGGATGTGGTCCATGGCCGCCCCCTCAGTACCGCGGCCATCGTCTCCCGAGTGGGGCCGCCCCTTCAATCGCCAGGCAACCACCAAAGGCAGTCTTCGCCATTCCGAGGCAGGCCGCCCCAGCAACGGGGCTCGTTGCTCCGTCGGCTGAGCCGCCGGCGCGACAGGACATGGACAGAACAGCGCAAGCGTCCCGGATGAGAGCGCACCCATTGAATCGTGGGCCCAGTGGGCCCGTCAGTGAGGGAAGTGGACACCCATGTCCGGAGCCATCATCAGCTACGAGGAGCCCGGCACCGGCACAGCGGTACAGCTCCGGGTTCAGCCCATCCCGCAAGCAATGGCGCGAACAGGGGCCTGGGAGACGCACCCCACCCGGGGTGCCTCGGGTCGCGACGCCATCAGGGCCCACACCTGCCTGACCCGCCGTCACCTGCCGCAGCCGCCCGTGGCTCCCACACGGACAGCGGCCGGACAGCCCGGTGCACGACGGTGAATTCACAAGGCGGTCCGACCCAAGAGAGCGAGCACCGATGAGAGAGATGACCTTGTACGTCGGCGGCATGGGCTGCCGACGCTGCGTCCGGGAGGTCACCGGGAGATTGCGCGACGTGCCCGGCGTGCAGACCGTCGTCGCCGATTCCGCTTCGTCGACTGTCCGTCTCAGCGGGTCGATGACAGTCGAGGACGTGCTCGGGGCCTTCGACGGCACGACCTTCCGCCCCGATTTGGTCTGAACAGCGCCACGACAGCGGTCGGACAGAGGCCGCAGTGACGCTTCGGAACGCAGCCGAACCCACTGCCGAACGCACGCGAGATCGCTTCCTTCGCCATTCAGAAAGGCTCACCATGTCGTCCACCTCACCGTCCGCGACGAGCAGCAGGCGCTGGCTCGCGCTGGGGCTCATCGCCGCGGCTCAGTTCATGGTCATCATGGACACCTCCATCATCGGAGTCGCATTGCCTGAGATCCAGCAGGACCTCGGCTTCACGCCAGAAGGCCTCAGCTGGGTCTTCAACGCCTACGTGGTCGCGTTCGGCGGACTGCTGCTCCTCGGCGGCCGGCTCTCAGACCTGCTCGGAGCCCGCCGCATCTTCTCAACCGGCTGGGTGGTGCTCGCGACTGGGTCGCTGGTGGCCGGGTTCGCAGGTGGCCCGACAGCCGAGCTGATCGGCCGGGCAGCCCAGGGCGCAGGGTCGGCGCTGATCGCCCCCGCTGCCCTGACCCTGCTGTTCACCGTCTTCGGTTCCACGCCGAACGAGCTGACCAAGGCGCTCGCTGTCTACGGCGCCGCGGCTCCCGCCGGCGGCACCGCCGGGGTGTTCCTCGGCGGGATCCTCACCCAGTTCGCGTCCTGGCCATGGGTCTTCTTCATCAACGTGCCGCTGGCGGCGGCAGTCGTGGCGCTGGCTCGGTCGGTGATGCCGACCAGCGTCGCGCGCCGCGGCTCGGTCGACGTCGCCGGGGCCACCACCGTGACCCTCGGTCTGGCCTCCATCGTCTTCGCGGTCGTCCGCGCCCCGCAGGCCGGGTGGACCTCGCCCTCCACTCTGGCGGCGGGACTCGTCGGACTGGTCCTGGTCGGGGTGTTCGTCGCGGTCCAGGCCAAGACCGAGGAGCCGCTGGTGCGGTTGGGCATCTTCAAGGCGCCGAACCTGACCGCTGCCAACGCCGCTCAATTCCTCTTGGGAGCGGCCTGGATTCCGATGTTCTTCTTCGTCAACCTCTACCTGCAGCAGGTGCTGGGGCTCGGCGCCTTTGCCAGCGGCGCGGCGCTGCTCCCGCTGACGGTCACCATCATGGTGGGCATGATCACGGTCGCACCACGGTTCATCGCCCGGTTCGGCCCCAAGACCCCGACGGTTGCGGGCCTGGCCACCCTTGCCGCGGGTCTGACCTGGCTGTCCTTCATCCGAGCTGACGGCAGCTTCTGGTTCGACGTACTGCCAGCCAGCCTGGTCACCGCCGCAGGCATGGCGATGGCGTTCATTCCTTCGCTCGGCCTGGCCGTGTCGTCCGCTGCCCCCGAGGAGGCGGGGTTGGCCGCCGGAATCGTGAACACCAACTACCAGATCGGGTCCGCCCTCGGGCTGGCAGCGATGACGGCGGTCGCGGCGGCGTTCGGCACCCACGGCCCCGCCGTGGACTTGGGCGGCCTGACCGATGGGTACTCGGCGGCCCTCATCGGTGCCGCGGTCATCGCGGCGGCCGGCGCCGGGGTCGCCGCCGCCTGGCTGCGTCGTGCGCCTACGCAGTCCCCAACCGAGGCGGTCGCGGACGAACAAGTACCCGCTTGAGCCACCACCCCGGAGCTCGTGCGTACCACCGGGTAGGCGGTCACCAGCTGGCCCGACACCTGCCGCTCCACACAATCCCGCGCCCCGGCGAGCAGACCCCCAAGCGCTCGCCGGGGTGCGGCACCACCTCAGAGTTCACGCCGAGTCAACCTGGCCATTTCACCGGCGGCACCCGGTAGCCACACCCCCCAGGCTGGAGCCCTTTACCAGGCGCTGCTGTCGCCATTGGCCGGTCCCTGGGCCGGCCAACAGCCGGCGGTTTGACGCACCTCGTCGCGGATGAGCGGTCGGGACTAGCCGGCAATCGGCAGCCTAACCACCGTCCATCCGGGCGGAACTTTCGTGCTCCCAGGGATGCAGACCAGATGGTGCTGGCTGTCGAGGACGACCGTCGCGTCGCTCGCGCAGGCACCCTGATGCCCCATCAGCGCGGGCAGCGACTGGATCAGGGCAGAGCCCGCTGACACCGCGAGGAAGCCGACCTGCAAGGCAACGATCGCGGACGTGCCCGCGAGATGACCACAAGGTCGAGGCGGCCCAATCGGGAGGCACGAACATCGTGCGACATGGTCTCAACTGTACGGCTGCGGCGCCCGGCTACTCGTCGGCCGGATGGGCATAAAGCGCGCCATGAGCGGTCGCTTCGACGTGTCAGACTTCGCCCTGTGGATGAGTGGGCATTGGGACGGGCGCGGCTCTCGTCCGCGGACGCCGCTCACCGCGCCCGCAAGGCGGCCACGTGAGGCCGGCGCGGCGCGATCCGGACAGCGGGTTCTGGTTCCACGGGGAGTGGATCCCCGACCCATACGAGTGGCTGGAGAATCTCGACGACCCTGAGGCGCGATCCTGGATCGAGGAGCAGGAGGCGGCGACGCACCGCATTCTCGACGCCGCGCCCAGCCGGGAGCGGCTGCGCGCCGAGGTGACCAGGGCATCGCGGTATGAGCGGCTGTCGCGGCCGGTCCGCGCCGGTGGAACTGAGTTCGTCTGGCAGGCCGGTCCCGGCGACGAGAAGCTCATGCTGAAGATGCGCCGAGAGCCCGACGGACAGCTGGAGACGGTCATCGACCCGAACACCTGGCCTAGCACTGAGGCGCTTGTCTACGCCGTACCGTCACCCGACGGCAGGCTCGTTGCCTTCGGCAAGGCGGTCGGCAGCACCCATGACGCGCGGATCGAGATCATGGAGGTCGACACCGGGCTGGTCCGGCCTGATCGGCTACGAGGCACGAACCATATGGACGCCGCATGGCGGCCCGACTCGTCCGCCCTGTTCTACGCCGCGATCGATGACGGCAAGGAGTCGATCCTCGAGCACCGGATCGGATCGGATGCACCTGCCCAGCAGGTCTTCGGTGGCCATGAGGACTACTGGTGCTCGGTGACCGTCAGCGAGTGCGGCCGGTACGCCGTCCTGTACCAGTGGGACTTCGTCCACGCCAACATCGTGTTCCTTCTGAGACTTGCCGATGACGAGCTGGTGCCGGTTGCAACGACTATGCGGGCGGTGAATCAGGTGCAGGTGGTCGACGACGAGCTCCTCATCGTCACCGATCTCGACGCACCGCGCGGCCGGCTCTGCAAGTCGTCGGTGCGTAGTCCGACCGAGTGGCACACCGTCATTGCCGAGAGCAACGACACTCTGCAGACCGTCAGTGGGATCGGTGGCCGGTTGTACGCGGTCTACTCCCACGCGGCGTCACACCGGATCGCCGTGCACGCCGCCGATGGCGCCAAGATCCGCGACGTGGAGCTTCCGGCGCTCGGGTCGGTCAGCGGGAACGAGGGGGGCGGGGTCATCAGCGGTGTCACCGGGAGCTGGCACGGCGACGAGGTGTGGGTCGAGTTCCAGTCGTTCGTCCAACCCTTGTCGATCTACCGCTACGACTTCGACGAGGACGAGCTCACGGCCTACCACGTTCCCGAGGTGGCGATAGACGCTGTGACCGAGCAGGTCTGGTACGAGTCGATGGACGGCACGCAGGTGTCGATGTTCGTGGTTCGGCCCAAGGGCGCCAACGGACCCCTGCCGACCAGACTCAGCGGGTACGGCGGGTTCAACATCGACGTGTCGCCGTGGTACTCACCTGTCCACGCGGCCTGGCTAAGCACCGGCAGGACCCTTGCCTACGCCAACATTCGCGGCGGTGGTGAGTACGGACGCGAGTGGCACGAGGCGGCGATCGGGACCAAGCGACAGAACGCCTTCGACGACTACATCGCGGCCGCCCGCTGGCTCGTCGACAACGGCTACACGACCACCGACCAGCTGGTCTCACGCGGGAACAGCAACGGGGGAATCCTCGTAGCTGTCACAGCCATGCAGGCCCCGGATGCGTTCCGCGCCGTGTTCTGCCGGGCGCCCACGCTGGACATGATCCGATTCGCCCGTTTCGACAACAACCGGACCGCGACCGTCGAGTTCGGCTCGCCCGAGGATCCGGTCGAGGGCGGGTACCTGGCTGCGTACTCGCCGTACCACAACATCCGGCCGGGCGTTCGCTATCCGGCGATCGCGTTCGTGCCGGCGATGAATGACAAGCTGGCGCCTCCGTACGACCCGGTCAAGATGGTCGCGCGGATGCAGGCCGATGCCCCGGGCGGCGGGCCGTACCTGTTGCTTCCGCTGCGCGACTCCGGGCATGGTGGCGGCACCACGCGGGCGGCGGTCATTGAGCAGGACGTC
>JAICSC010000328.1 GCA_025937085.1 Nocardioides sp. | reverse complement strand
TGCCGGTCCGCGATCTCGCGGATGCGCTCGTTGTAGACCGCGAACCGTCCGCGCAGCCGGGCGAACGGTCCGCCACCGCCGGGGTCGAACGCAGTGAACAGCCCGACCGTCGCGCCGGTGGCCGCGAGCTTGCCGACCGCGACGTCGTACACCTCGCCGAGTGCGTCGATCTCGCAGCGGGGCCGGATCAGGTCGTTGCCTCCGGCGTAGAGCGTCACCAGGTCGGGCTCGAGCGCGAGCGCGGGTTCGAGCTGCTCGTCGAGGACGCGTCGCATCAGGCGGCCGCGGACGGCGAGGTTTGCGTAGCCGAAGTCCTCCGTTCGGGTCGCCAGCACTTCGGCGACCCGGTCCGCCCAGCCGCGTACGCCGTTGGGCCGCGAGGCGTCGACGTCGCCGACGCCCTCCGTGAAGGAGTCGCCCAGCGCCACGAAGCGATGGAAGACCGGAGCGCTCACGCCCGCATGCTGGCACAGCGGAGGTGTCCGGACGCTCACGGGGCGCGCTCCGCAACCATCGAGGGGGCCGGTAGCGTGCCCGTGTGCTGCTGAGCGACCGCGACATCCTGTCCGAGATCGACGCCGGCCGGATCGTGATGGAGCCGTGGGAGCCGACCATGATGCAGCCGTCGTCGATCGATGTCCGGCTGGACCGGTTCTTCCGGGTCTTCGAGAACCACCGGTACCCCCACATCGACCCGGCCGCCGACCAGTCCGACCTGACCCGGATGGTCGAGCCGGACGGCGAGGAGCCGTTCATCCTGCACCCGGGTGAGTTCGTGCTGGGGTCGACGTACGAGGTCTGCACACTGCCCGACGACATCGCCGCCCGGGTGGAGGGCAAGTCGTCCCTGGGCCGGCTCGGTCTGCTCACCCACGCGACCGCGGGCTTCGTCGACCCCGGCTTCTCCGGGCACGTGACGCTCGAGCTGGCCAACGTCGCGACCTTGCCGATCAAGCTCTATCCGGGCATGAAGATCGGCCAGTTCTGCTTCTTCCGTCTCTCGTCGCCGTCGGAGCACCCGTACGGTTCGGAGAAGTACGGATCGCGCTACCAGGGCCAGCGCGGCCCGACCCCCTCCCGCTCGTTCCAGAACTTCCACCGGACCTCCATCTGATGGCCGAGCTGACGACGTCCGTCGATGGGGTCACCGTCGCGGTACTGGGTGGCACCGGCCCCCAGGGGCGAGGGCTGGTACGGCGTTGGGCCGCGGCCGGCATCGCGACCGTGATCGGCAGCCGCGACGCCGACCGAGCCGCGGGCGTGGCCGCCGAGCTGGCCCAGGTCACCGGCGGCGACGTCCGTGGCCTCGGCAACGCGGACGCGGCCGCCGCGGGGGATGTCGTCGTCGTCGCCGTGCCCTACGAGGGTCATGCGGACCTGCTGCGGCCCCTGGCTGCGACACTCGCGGGCAAGATCGTCGTCGACTGCGTGAACCCACTGGGCTTCGACAAGCGGGGCGGATACCCACTGGTGGTCCCGGACGGGTCCGCGGCACAGGAGGCCGCGGCGTTGCTGCCGGACTCGGTCGTCGTGGCGGCGTTCCACCACGTCAGCGCGGTCCTCCTCAACGACCCCGAGGTGTCGTCGGTCGACACCGACGTCCTCGTGCTCGGCGAGGGCGAGCACCGCGACGCCACGGACCTGGTCCGAGCGTTGGCCGACGTGATCCCCGGCGTGCGGGGTGTCTATGCCGGCCGTCTGCGTAACGCCCACCAGGTCGAGGCGCTGACCGCGAACCTGATCGCGATCAACCGCCGCTACCGGGCCCACGCCGGCCTGCGCGTCACGGACGTCTGAGCCGGGCTGAGCCCCCAGGCTGAGAGCGCCGCACGCACCGACTGGCATACAGACGACACCGGACGTGGATCGTCCGGTGTCGTCTGTATGCCAGTCGGTTCTGTGCCGCACGGGTCGGCTCACAACCAGCTGAGGCGGCGGATCCTCCGGTGCCGGCGGCGTACGCCGGTGGGCCGTGACTGGTGAGTCGGGTGGATCCGGTCCTCGATCAGGTAGCGGGCCTGGGCCTCGATCACGGTCTCGTTCATGGTGGTTCTCCTTCGTTGCGGTCGTGTGCGTGTGACGGTGTGGGATGTGTGCGGGTCAGACTTCACGCAAGGTGATGTCGCCGCTGACGGTGCGGGCCTCGAGCTCGACGTGCTCCTGACCCTCCTGGGGGGCTCCGACGCTCTCCAGGTTCGAGCGGACGGAACCGGTGACGGTGTTGATGTCGGCCCAGACGGGGGTGCCGGCCGGAATGCCGATCTCGAGGTCGCTGCTCGCGCCCTTGACGCGGACGTGGCCCCGGCGGACGGTCCCGATGCTGAGGTCGCCGCTGCCGGTGGACAAGGAGACGTCAGCGTTCGCGGTGACGACCCTGAGGTCGCCGGACCCGGTCTTCACCACGGCGTTGCCGTTGGTGGTGCCGACCTCGACGTCGCCGGACCCGGTCGAGACGTTGAGGTTCCCGACGCAGGTGCCGATCGAGATGTCGCCCGACCCGCTCTTGGACTGGAGCTCGGCGTGGGCCTCGGCGATCTGGACGTCGCCCGAGCCGGTGTCGATCCGAGCCGGCCCGGTGAAGGTGTCACAGGTGACATCACCGGAGCCGGTCTTGATCCGGCCTTCGTTGACCTGACCGTCGATCTCGATGTCGGCGCTCCCGGTCTTGACCCCGACGTTGCTGGCGGTCGGCAGCTCGACCTCGACGTGGAGGTCGCGGTCGCGGCCGCCGAACCAGCCGGCCGGGTCCTTCGGGGCGATGACCGAGAGTCGCTTGCCCTCGAAGGTCACCTCCACCTGGTCGGCGTCCCGTCCCTGGATCTCCAGGGTGGTCGTGCCCGTGGACACGGCGCGGACCTCGACCTTGCCCTTGCCGATCTCGACGTACAGGTCGATCGGCTCGGGGGTCTCGAACTGGCGGTTCATCTGGTGCCTCCTGGTGGCGGGTGGTGCACGGTGTTCAGGGTGTGAAGGGCTGAGGGAGCGGCCTGGTGCCGTCCCTGATGGGGTGTGGGTGGGTTGCCGGTGGTGGTGCTCCGGTCAGAGCCAGCCGGTCATGCGCTTTCCGCCTCGTCGTCCTCTGCCTTCGAACGGGTCACCCCCGCCGAAGAACGGCAGGCTCGACAGGTCGATGTCGACGTTGATCGCGCCCTCGCGGGTGGCCGCGCGGACGACGTTGACCAGCCAGGTGTTCAGGGACTGGCCGGCGTCCGTCGCGCGCTCTTCGGCCTTGGCCTTGACCGACTCGGGGATGCGGAGCGTGATGCGGGCCAGGTTGCCGTCCTCGAGCTCCTCGGGTGCCGGCGGAGGAGGCGGTGTCGGCGCGGTCGGCGCGGCGACGTGGACGAGGAAGTCCAGGTCGCGACCACTGAGGCGTACGTCCACGCCACCGTTCGGCATCTCGGCGGTGATCTCGGCGGCGGCCTGGGAGACCGCCTCCATGATCGCCAGCCGGGCGCTGGAGTCGAGGGCGAAGCCGAGCCGCTCGGCGGCCTGGCGGGTCTCCTCGCCCGCGGAGTCCGCGGCGGAGACGAGCGAGGACCGGAGGCTCTCGACGTACGGGGTGATGTCCATGTGCATCACTATGACATCACGATGACGTCAAGTCAAGGATTTCGTGACATCAAATGATGTCACGGCGGCATCACTCGGTGTTTGTCCAGGTCACAGCGCTAGGGGCGCCACAACGGATTCAAATTCAGAGATCGAAGAGCGACTGAGCCTCGTCGAGGTCGGTGCCGGAGCGCGGCTGGGCCGGCTCGGGCTTCGTCTCGTCCTCCGTCTCGTCCACCGTCGTGGTCTCGACGGGCTCGGCCGACGACTCCTCCCGCTCGACGGGGGCCTCTCCGAGGTCGAACAGGGAACGGTCCGCGGGGATCTCGGTGGGGCCGCTCGCCTCGACCTCGGGCTCCGCCTCAGGTCGGGCCTCAGGTCGGGCCTCAGGTTGGGCCTCGGGCTCGGTAGTGG
>JAICSC010000248.1 GCA_025937085.1 Nocardioides sp. | reverse complement strand
GGACAAGGTCGCCGACCAGGGACGCCGCAAGACCCAGCCGGCAGCCGCCCTGGGCGGCGCGTGGGGCGACCCGGCGATCGTGGCGCAGTGCGGGGTCGGCGCGCCGACCGGGCTGACCCGGACGTCCTCCTGCACCGTGGCCGACGGCGTCGGCTGGTTCGTCCCCCCCGACCAGGTAGACGACAGCTCGAGCGACGTCGTCATGAGCACGATCGGCTACCGACCGATCCTCCAGGTGACCGTGCCGGCGACGTACCGGCCCAACGGGGTCGCGGCCGTGATGGTCGAGCTGGCGCCGATGGTCAAGCAGTTCCTGAGGCTCGTCCATCGCTGTCAGTGAGTGCCGGCGTACGTCGTGCGCCCCGCGCCGGTGCCTCGGATCCGCTCAGCGCAGTCCGGTGGATCGTTGCAGAGCGAGCCGGATCAGGCGGTCCACCAGGGCCGGGTAGTCCACGCCCGTCGCGGCCCACATCCGCGGGTACATCGAGGTGGGCGTGAAGCCGGGCATCGTGTTGATCTCGTTCAGCACCAGCGAGCCGTCGGGCAGCACGAAGAAGTCCACCCGCGCCAGCCCTTCGCAGTCGATGGCCTCGAAGGCGCGCACGGCGAGCTCGCGCAGCTCGGCCGCGGTGGCCTCCGGGAGGTCGGCCGGCACGTCGAGCTCGGTGTGCTCCTCCGGGAGGTACTTGGCGGCGAAGTCGTAGAACTCGTGCTCCCCGCTGACGATGATCTCGGCCGGCACGCTGGTCTCGGGGGTGCCGTCCATCGCCTGGAGCACACCGCACTCCACCTCGCGTGCCCCGACCGCGGCCTGCTCGACCAACGCCTTCGGGTCGTGGCGGTGCGCCTCCTCGATCGCGGCGTCGAGCTCGGAGGCGTCGTGCACCTTGCTGATGCCCATGCTCGACCCGGCGCGGGCAGGCTTGACGAAGAGCGGGAAGCCCAGGTCGGCGACGCGGTACCGGACGCCGTCGGGATCGCGGTACCACTCGCGGGCCGTCACGATCACCGACGGCATCACCGGCAGCCCGGCCGCACGGAGGACGATCTTCGCGTACGCCTTGTCCATGCCGACCGCACTGGCGAGCACGCCCGCGCCGACATACCGGACGCCCGCCATCTCGAACATCCCCTGGATCGTTCCGTCCTCTCCCCACGGCCCGTGCAGGAGCGGGAAGACGACGTCGACCTCACCCAGCGTCTCGGGCGGCTGCGACGGCTCGTGGACGACCAGATCGGTGCTGCCGGCCTCACGGAGCAGCGCGATGGTGGCCCGGTCGCCGTCCACGCTCGGCAGCTGGTCGGGTCCCTTGATCTGCAGTCGGTCGGTGTCCCCCGACTCCAGCACCCAGCGGCCGTCGGGAGCGATCCCGACCGGGATCACGTCGTACGCCGTCCGGTCGATCGCCTCGAGCACACTGCCGGCCGTCACACAGCTGATCGCGTGCTCGCTGGACCGGCCGCCGAACACGATCGCGACGCGGGGCTTGCGGTTCGGTCCCGAGTGTTCGCTCATCGGACGCACCCTATCCGGGGTGGCGTCGTGCCCCCACCGGCTCGCCGTACGCTCGCCGCATGCCCGACCCGAGCACAGCCCAGACCCGGTCCCCGGCCACCACCCTCGTCACCGCCGGTCGGCCGGCACACGAGCCCGACCAGCCACTGAACGTCCCGATCACGATGGCGTCGACGTACGGCGCGACCGGCGGCCTGGAGTACGGCCGCTACGGCAACCCCACCTGGACGGCTTTCGAAGAGGTGCTCGGTGCCCTCGAGGGCGGACGCTGCCTGGCGTTCTCCTCCGGCCTCGCCACCGTGGCGACCGTGCTCGACCTGGTCGGTCGGGGAGCCACCGTCGTCGCACCGCGACACGCCTACAACGGCACCGTGATGCAGCTGGCCGACCTCGAGTCCCGGGGACGGCTGACGGCTCGGCTCGTCGACGTCACCGACACCGAGGGCACCGCCGAGGCGTGTGCCGACGCGGCGCTCGTCTGGCTCGAGTCACCGACCAACCCCGCACTGGAGATCGCCGACATCGAGACGATCGCCCGGGTCGCCCACGACGCAGGCGCGTACGTCGTGGTCGACAACACGTTCGCCACCCCCCTGCGCCAGCGACCGCTGACGATGGGCGCCGACCTGGTCGTCCACTCGGCCACCAAGTACCTCGCCGGCCACGGCGACGCCATGCTCGGTGCCCTCGTCAGCCGTGACGACCAGCTGTACGACGTGCTGAAGGGCCGCCGCGACCTGGTGGGAGCCATCCCCGGCACGTTGGAGGCGTGGCTGGCGCTGCGCGGGCTGCGCACGCTGCACCTGCGCGTCGACCGGGCCGAGAGCAACGCCCGCACGCTCGCCGACCGGCTGCGGTCGCACGCACAGATCGAGGAGGTGCGTTACCCGGGCTTCGGCGGGATCGTCTCGATCGTGCTCGCCGGCGGACCCGATGCGGCCGACCGGGCCGACCGATTGGTGAGATCGACGTCGCTGTGGGTGCACGCGACGTCGCTCGGTGGCGTGGAGTCGACCTTCGAGCGACGGCGGCGGTGGAAGTCCGAGCCCGCCACGATCCCGGAGGGGCTGGTCCGGCTCAGCGTCGGGGTCGAGGACGTCGAGGACCTGTGGGCCGACCTCGAGCAGGGTCTGGACGGGTCGGTATGAGCTCCCCGTCCGGTCGAACTCGTCCTGACCGCGGCTGAGGCCCCAGGCACCGTCACCGTGTTTCGACGCGCCCGTCACGCCTTCGCGAGCTCAGGCGTGGGGCTTGCTCCACCTGCCTTCGCCCACGGAGCATCCTCGTTCCTCGGATCCTCCTGCTCAGTCAATCTCGGACTTGGTGTCGCGAGCGACGAAGGACTCCATCATCTCCGGTGCCGTCATCCGGCCGGCTACCACCGCTTCGACGTGCTCGGCGATCGGCGCGTCCACGCCGACCTGGTGGGCCAGGGCCAGCAGGGAGGAGCAGGACTTGGCCCCTTCTGCCACCTGTCGGGTGGAAGCCAGGATCTCCTCCGTGGTCATCCCGAGGCCGAGCTTCTCGCCGAAGGTCCGGTTGCGCGACAGCGGTGAGGAGCACGTCGCCACCAGGTCGCCGAGCCCGGCCAGTCCCATCAGGGTCATCGGGTTGGCGTCCATCGCCATCGCCAGGCGCGCGGTCTCGGCGAGGCCGCGGGTGATGACCGAGGCCGTCGTGTTGTCGCCGAAGCCCAGTCCGACCGCCATCCCGACGGCGAGAGCCACGACGTTCTTGTAGGCACCACCGAGCTCGCAGCCGACCACGTCGACGCTGGTGTAGGGACGGAACGACGGGCCGTGCACGAGGTGCTGCACCTGCTTGGCGACGTCATCGTCGGCGCAGGCCACGACTGACGCGGCCGGCTCGCGCTGGGCTATCTCATGGGACAGGTTCGGACCGCTGACCACGGCGATGCGGTCCGGGCCGGCGCCGGTGATCTCGTCGATGACCTCGCTCATCCGCTTGAGGGTGCCGAGCTCGACGCCCTTCATCAAAGAGACCATCACCGCGCGCTGCGGGACGTACGCCGCCCACTCCTCGAGGTTGGTGCGGAACGTCTGGGACGGGACGGCGAACACCACGACCTCCGCCCCCGCGAGGGCCTTCTCGACGTCGTGGGTGGCGGTGACGGTCGGCGGCAGCTCCACTCCTGGGAGATAGTCGGTGTTCTCGCGACGTCGGTTGATCGTGTCGCAGACCTCCTCGCGTCGCGCCCACAGGGTGACGTCGTTGCCCGCATCGCCCAGCACGAGCGAGAACGCCGTCCCCCACGAACCGGCCGAGAACACCGAGACCTGGGTCATGCGCCCTTCGACCCCCGCTCGCCCTCCGCCTGCCGCTTCGCGGCCTTCCGCGGGTTACCGGTCTGACGAACTCCGGAGGTGCGTGGGTCGAACCTCTCTGCGGGAGCCTTCTCCTGGCGCAGGTCCTCGACGAGCGCGGTCAGGGCGGTCATGATCCGTCGGGTCGCCTCGTTGATGGTCTTGGCGGTCCTCGGTTGTTCGCGGAGGTCGTCGAGCGGGATCGGGTCACCGACCTTCATGGTGACCCGCGTGCGCGGGAAGAGGTGAGGCTTCTTCGCGTACGGGTACAACAGGTCGTGCACTCCCCACTGGCCCACGGGGATCACCGGACACCCGGTCTCGAGCGCGATCCGCGCTGCGCCGGACTTGCCGACCATCGGCCACAGGTCGGGGTCGCGGGTGAGTGTCCCCTCGGGATAGACCACGACGCACTCGCCGGCGCGGACCGCGGCGACCGCCGCATCGAAGGCGCCCTTGGCGTTCTTGCTGAGCCGCTCCACGGGAATCTGCCCCGCAGACCTCAGGAAGTAACCCAGGGCGCGGTTCTTGAACAGGCCCGACTTGGCGAGGTAGCGCGGCATCCGGCCGTGGTCGTAGACGATGTGGGCGGCCGTCAACGGGTCCACGTGGGAGACGTGGTTGAAGACGAGGATGCAACCGCCGTTGGCCGGGATCTTCTCGCCGTCGATCCAGGTCCGCTTGGTGGTGGCGAGCAGGATCGGCTTGAGCACCGGTACGGCGAGGTCGAACGCCCAGCCCCGTTTCTGCTGCAGCGGTCGCACGGGTCGCATACCCACCTGCGTCCCTCCCGTCGTGGCACGAACGATGACTCGTCGGTCCGGCACCGGCGCCGGTGTCCGGGTCAGGCTACTCGGTCGGAGGCCGTCGCCCGCGCCCTCGCCGAGCCTGACAGGATCGCCCCGATGAGCGCGGCGTACGTGGTCCTGCTGCCGGTGAAGCCTCCCGCGCGGGGGAAGTCCCGGCTCGAGGTCGACCCCGTACGTCGTCGCGTTCTCGCCGCAGCGTTCGCCCTCGACACGGCGGGTGCCTGTCTGGGTGCCGGTCGGGTCACGGCGGTGCTGGCGGTCACCGACGACGCCCGGTTCGCCGACGACCTGCGAGCCGCCGGCTGCGAGACGATCCCCGACGGCGTCGCCGACGACCTCAACGGGTCCCTCAGGCTCGCGGCCGCCGAGGCCTGTCGCCGCTGGCCGGAGGCGATCCCCGTCGCGGTGTGTGCAGACCTGCCGGCACTGCGCTCGACAGACCTCGACGCGGCGCTCACGTCCCACGCCGGTGCCCGCGCCGGCCGGCCCGCGTTCGTCACCGATCGCGAGGGGGTCGGCACGACCTTGTACGCCGCGCCGTTCGACGAGTTCGACCCGCACTTCGGCTCTGGTTCGCGTGAGGCCCACCTGGTGTCCGGCGCCTGGGAGATCACCGGGGACCTGGCGTCACTGCGACATGACGTCGACGACGCCGAGGCGCTGGCCGCAGCGGTCGGGCTCGGACTCGGTGCGCGTACCCGCGCAGCGATGCTGTCCGGAATGCCCCGATCCTGAGATGACGAAAGGGCCGCCGGACTCCGGCGGCCCCTTCGCAGGTCGTGCCTTCAGGACCTCTTGGCGGTTCGCTTCGCGGTCTTCTTGGCCGTCTTCTTCGCTGTGGTCTTCCTCGCCGGCGCCTTCTTGGCCGTGGTCTTCTTGGCGGCCCTCTTCGCCGGCGCCGTCTTCTTCGCCGTGGTCTTCCTCGCGGGCGCCTTCTTGGCCGTGGTCTTCTTGGCGGCCCTCTTCGCCGGCGCCGTCTTCTTCGCCGTGGTCTTCTT
>JAICSC010000351.1 GCA_025937085.1 Nocardioides sp. | reverse complement strand
GGGCCGCCACCCGGCGCTCGGTCGTCTTCAGCAGCTTGAAGACCTGGTGGCAGTAGAGGATCCCGGCCCACCAGTAGAGGCCGATCCCCCACCCCGCGAAGGCCCATCCGAACACCTTGGCCAGCGTGGCGGCGGCGCCGGCGCCGTCGCCCAGGAGCAGCAGGGGGAACGCGTAGAGCAGGTTGAACGTCGCCGCCTTGCCGAGGAAGTGGACCGGCAGGGCGCTGTAGCCACGCGTGCGCAAGATCGGGACCAGTCCCCACAGCAGCACGTCGCGCAGGGGCAGGATGATCGCGAACCACCAGGGGACGATGTCGCGCAGCGCCAGGCCGACCACGACGGCGAGGATGTAGAGCCGGTCGGCCACCGGGTCGAGGATCTCGCCGAGCCGTGAGGTCTGCCGGAGCCGGCGGGCCAGGTAGCCGTCGAGGTAGTCGGAGATACCGGAGGCGGCGAGCACCGCGAGCGCCCAGCCGTCGGCCTCGGGGCCGAGCACGAGCCACAGGAACAGCGGAACACCCAGCAGACGCAAGAAGCTCAGCGCGTTGGGGACGGTCCACACGCGTGCGTCGCCGCGTGCCACCTCGTCCGCCACTGCCGTCTGCACCTTCCCCGCCCAGGATCGTCAAACCGCCGCCGACACCCTATCCGGCGTGGGATCACGACTCATGCGTGCCGCGCGCACCCTCGGCCGGCCCGGGAGGCGTCGGGGACTCCAGATGGGCGCTGTCGCGGATTTCACCCACCAGCTCCTCGATCACGTCCTCGAGGGTTGCGACACCCATGGTGACGCCTTCCCCGTCCACGACGCGAGCCATGTGTGCCCCTCGGCGTTGGAGCTTCTCGAGGGTTTCGTGGAGGCGGTCGTCGGCACGTACCGGCGCGAAGGGCCGGATCCACTTGTCGTCGACGGGCCGGTTGCGCCGCGCCTCGTCGGTCTCGAGCACGTCCTTGATGTGCAGGTAGCCGAGCAGCTGGGAACCGTCGTCCACGACGGGGAAGCGGCTGTACCCGGTCGCGGCGCACAGGGCCTCCACGTCGGCACCGCTCGAGCCACGGCGCACGGTCTGGAGCGTGTCGGGCGGCATCAGGACCGTCTCGACCGTCTTCTCGGTGAACCCGAGCGCGCCCGAGAGCCGGTCGTACTCACCGTCCTCCAGCAGACCTTCACCACGGGACTCCTCGACCAGTGCGGCGACCTCCTCGCGGGTGTAGGTCGAGCTGACCTCGTCCATCAGCCGGACACCGAGGAGCCGGAGCACGCGGGCGGCGATGCCGTTGACCACGACGATCACCGGTCTGGCCACCGACACGATCGTCCAGATCGGCGTCCCCAGGAGCAGTGCGGCACGGTCGGGGCCGGCCAGGGCGATGTTCTTCGGGATCATCTCCCCGAGCACGACGTGCAGGTACACCACGACGGCGAGCCCGACGGCGAAGGCGATCGGGTGCTGCAGCGACCCTGGCGCGTGGAGCTCGTGGAGGAGGGGTTCCAGCAACCTCGCGGCGGCGGGCTCCGCGACGGCACCGAGCACCAGGGAGCAGACCGTGATGCCGAGCTGGTTGACCCCGATCACCAGCGACATGTTCTCCATCGCGCGCAGCGTGGTGCGGGCCAGCCGTGAGCCCTCCTCCGCGCGCGGCTCGATCTGGGTACGACGGGCGGAGACGAGCGCGAACTCCGCGGCCACGAAGAACGCGTTCCCCAGCAGCAGCAGGATCGCCAGCAGGACCGACGTCGTGGTACTCATCCGCCGTCACCAGATGAGGGGTCGGTGCCGACCAGCACTCGTAGCGACAGGCGGTCGATCCGCAGGCCGTCCATGTGCTCGACGGTGAGGAGCGCCAGCTGCCGGCGTTCGGGCTGGTCGGGGTCGGAGCGGTCGGGCACGGGCACCTCGGCGACGTCGCCGCGGACCGGCACCCGCCCGAGCACCTGGAGGACGAGCCCGGCGATGGTGTCGTAGTCCTCGTGGTCGGGCAGCTCGATCCCGGTGAGGTCCTCGACCTCGTCGGGGCGCAGCAGACCCGACAGGATCCAGGATCCGTCGGTACGCCGCCGGCCACGCGAGCCCAGCCGGTCGTGCTCGTCGGCGATGTCGCCCACGATCTCCTCGATGACGTCCTCGATGGTCACGATGCCCGCCTGGTCGCCGTACTCGTCCAGGACGACGGCTAGCTGCCCCTCGCGACGCAGCAGAGACAGCAGCGGGTCCAGCCGGAGCGAGTCGGGCACGACGATCGGCCGGGTCATCAGGTGCTTGACCTTGGTGGTCCCCCGCTCCGCGATCGGCAGGGCGACCGCATGCTTGACGTGGACCGTCCCGATGACGACGTCCTTCTGGTCGAGCACGGGGAACCGGGAGTGCCCGGTCTCGCGCGCCAGCTCGATCACGGACCATGCGCGGTCGTTGGCCTCGAGGCTCACCGTGCGCACCCGCGGAGTCATGATCTCGTCGGCGGTGCGGGTGCCGAACTCCACCGAGCGCTCCATCAGCTCGGCGGTGTCGGCGTCGAGCGTGCCTTCGTCGGCCGAGCGAGCGATCAAAGACGCGAGCTCGGTGGAGGATCGGGCGGACCTGAGCTCCTCCTGCGGCTCCATCCCCAGGCGCCGGACGATGGCGTTCGCCGAGCCGTTGAGGATCTTGATCGGCCCACGCATCACCGCGGTGAAGATGCGTTGGAAGCCCTGGGTGGCGCGAGCCGTCTCGATCGGCTTGGCGATCGCGAAGTTCTTCGGCACGAGCTCGGCGAAGATCATCGTCACCAGCGAGCTGAGGGTCAGGCCGATGGCCACCGCGATCGGGTCCACAGACCCCTCCGGCAGACCGGTCGCGTGCAACGGGTCGGAGATCAGCCGTGAGATCGCCGGCTCTGCCAGGAAGCCGATGGCGAGGTTCGTGATCGTGATGCCGACCTGGGCCCCCGACAGCTGGGTCGACAGCGAGCGGAGAGCCTTGAGGACTCCGGCCGCTGCGGCGTCACCCTCGTCGGCGGCCTGGGCCACCTTCGACCGGTCGACGGTCACGAAGGAGAACTCGGCAGCCACGAAGAAGCCGGCCGCGATCACCAGCAGGACCGAGATCGCGAGCAGGAGCCAGGCGGTCAGCACGACACACCCGAGCGGTTGGACGGACTACGGGGTGAGGGGCGACTGTCAGAGCCGTCCATGGGCGGGTCGGGGTCCTCCGGATTCGACGCGGGCTCGGGGCTGGGTGTCCGCAGACTCTACCGACCCGGGCTCGGCCGGGTCGTGGTGCCGCGGTCGGCGGTGGGAATCAGTCGGCGGTGGGATCAGCAGTAGGGGTGCCGGGATCGGTGGTGGCGCCTGTGCTCGGGTCTGTGCTCGGGTCTGTGCTGGGGTCTGTGCTGGGGTCCTGGGTGCTGGCGAGCCAGTCCACGAATGGGACCAGGTCTGTGTCGTCGAGGGCGACCGCGAGCTGCTCGGCCAGGCACTGCGTGAGCTCGGCGCGGACGTCGGCGTCGGCCGACCAGCCCGGCTC
>JAICSC010000427.1 GCA_025937085.1 Nocardioides sp. | reverse complement strand
CGGAAATGAAACGAAACGGTTCCGTTCCATGCGGGACGTTAGCGCCTCCGAACGGATGAAACAAGTCGGTTTCATCCGGAGTCCGGAGGAACTCTCCGGAACGGTGGCTCAGCCTGGATTCAGGCTCAGGCGAGGATGCGGCGCACCCGGTCGAGGGCGAACCCGTTCCAGGCGCGGATGCCGCTGATCAGGTAGTGGCCGCGGTCGCCCATGTCGGTGAACGACGCGGCGCTCGCGACCGCCCCAACCCGGGCGACGTACGCGCGGGTGTCACGGGCGCTGGTGATCCGGTCGCGACGACCGTGTGCGGCGTGGAGCTCCTTCCCGGTCAGGGCGGCGACCGGGTCCCCTGCAGGCAGCCACGGGGCGAGGGCGACGACCCCGCGGACGAGGGGGTGGTCGGCGACCCGGCACGCCGTACGACCGCCCATCGAGTGGCCGACCAGCACGACCGGGATCTGGCCGACCTCACCGCCGATCAGGTCCAGCGCCCAGCGGGCATCCGCGACCTTGTCGGCGCCGTCGCCGTTCCAGCCCACGGAGCGGTAGCGCAGTAGCCGCACCCCGACCGGCCGGTCCTCGAGCCGGCGTCCCAGTGCGCGGGCGAGCGCAGCCCCCCGCTGCCACGACAGGCTCCGGCCGGTGACCGGGGCCAGCGAGTGCTCCTTGCCGCCGTGCAGCACCAGGACCATCGCCTCCGACGCGGCCACCGAACCATGGACGGTCAGGCCGGCCTGGTCGGGGTCGGTCACGTCGTCGTCTCCTGCGGTCTGGTGCCGGTCGGGGCTCGGGTCGGGGCTCACGTCGGCGGTCGTTGGCAGGATAGGGGCATGGGCGAACCGCAGTCGGCGACCTCCGAGGCCAAGGAGCGCCATCGTCAGCTCTCCGAAGAGATCGAGGACGCGCGGTGGCGCTACTACGTCCTCGACGACCCCACGCTCTCCGATGCCGACTTCGACCACCGGCTCCGTGAGCTCGAGTCGCTCGAGGAGCAGTTCCCCGAGCTACGCACCCCCGACTCCCCGACCCAGAAGGTCGGCGGCGCGGTGTCGACGGAGTTCACCGCGGTCGACCACATCCGACCGATGGAGAGCCTCGACAACGCCTTCTCCTACGACGAGCTGGCGTCGTGGCACGCACGTCTCTCGCGGGACGGGGTCGACGACCCCGCCCTGCTCTGCGAGCTGAAGGTCGACGGGCTGGCGATCAACCTGCTCTACGAGAACGGCCGTCTCACCCGCGCGCTGACCCGCGGCGACGGCCGCACCGGCGAGGACGTCACGCCCAACGTCCGCACGATCGACTCCGTCCCGAACCGGCTGACCGGCACCGACGAGTTCCGCGTGCCCGCACTGGTCGAGGTGCGCGGCGAGGTGTTCCTGCCCGTCGAGGCCTTCGAGCGGCTCAACGTCGCCATGGGCGAGGCCGGCAAGCCGGTCTTCGCCAACCCGCGCAACGCCGCGGCCGGCTCGCTCCGGCAGAAGGACCCGCGCGTCACCGCGTCCCGCGCGCTCGGGATGGTCTGCCACGGCATCGGTGCGCGCGAGGGGTTCGATCCGGTGTCGCAGTCCACGGCGTACGACGCACTGCGCGCCTGGGGTCTGCCCACCTCCGACAAGGTGGAGGTGCTGCCC
Source organism: Nocardioides sp. (assembly GCA_025937085.1). Taxonomy (GTDB): domain Bacteria; phylum Actinomycetota; class Actinomycetes; order Propionibacteriales; family Nocardioidaceae; genus Nocardioides. The sequence continues at coordinate 14 of JAICSC010000427.1, read as the reverse complement.
TCGCTGGCGAAGGT
>JAICSC010000360.1 GCA_025937085.1 Nocardioides sp. | reverse complement strand
CTCCTTCGCCACCTACGACTACTTCAACTACACCTGGTCGCTCTCGGTCGAAGAGCAGTTCTACCTGCTGTGGCCGTTCGCACTGCTCTGGGGCTACCGCCGGAATCCTCGGCTGTTCGCGGCACTCACGACGTCGCTGATCGGGATCACCCTGACCCTTGACCTCTACCTCGGCCTGAGCCGACAGGTGAAGTACGACCCGCATGAGTACTTCGGGAGCGACACCAATGCGCTACCCATTCTCGCCGGCTCGTTGCTCGCGCTCGTCGTGTTCAACGGCTGGCTTTCCCGGACCGTTCGGTCTCTTGCGCCCGGTGCCGTGCTGGCCGTTGCCCTCCTGCCCGTTCTGGCCCATCAGAACCAGACCACTCGTCCCTCCCTGGCGATCGTCGCGGGCACCGGCCTGACCCTGGTGACGCTGATCGGTGTCGTGAGCCGGCCGGGAGGGACCGCTGGGTCACTCCTGGCGAGCGGGCCCATCCGGTGGCTGGGCGAGCGGTCCTACTCCATCTACCTGTGGAACGTCCTGGCCCGCATCGCGGTACTCGGTGTGCTCGGACACACGGTGGTCGGTGACGCCGTCTGGATCGTCATGGTCATCGTCCTTGCCGAGTCGAGCTTCCGATTCGTCGAACGCCCGCTGCGCGCCAGACTCGCGCGGAGACGCACGGAGCCTGAAGTGTCCGAGCCCCCGAGCCTCGGTCCGGTCGGTGCGACGACGTGATGTCCAGGAGTGCTGGGGGCGAGGTCCTGGGGGCGGCCCGAAGCCCGCCCACGGCGCAGTTGGCTGCGGCGGTGGCCTACCCACCGTTCGCGTCGCCACGCCGGTGGATTCCCCACCGCCCTCGCGGGCGCATCCGGTTCGCCCCGGCGGCCGTGAGCGCGCCCAGACAAGACGTCAGGCGGGGAGACGAGCGCCCTTCGCCACGAGGTCCCGGAGGTACGCCGTCGGCCGGAACCTCTCGCCGTACCGGTCGGCAAGCTCCTCGGCGCGGGCAAGGAACGCCTCGAGCCCGATCGGGCCGGTGCCCTTCCCGTGGCTGTCGAGCGCCTGGTAGCCGGTCATGAACTGAGCCGCGCCCCCCGAGTTGGCGGGGAAGCCGATGCCCATGATCGAGCCGATGTTGGCCGCGGCGGACGACTCGATGACGCCTTCCTCGAAGCATCTCGCGGTCTCCAGCGCCTCGATGAACATCATCCGGTCCTTCACGTCGGCGAAGGGGACCTGCTCGTCTGCGACCGGGAACTCATCGGCGAGACCGGCCCACAGGTGCGTCCGGCGTCCGTCCTCGTAGTCGTAGAAGCCGGCGCCGGCGAGCCGCGACGGCCGGCCGAGCACGATCATCCTGGTCACGACCGCGGCGCCCGGGTGCTCGTCGTACGCGTCGCCGGGGACACCGTCGCGCTCGGCCGCATCCTTGGTCGCCTTGGCGATCTTGGCGATCAGCTCCATGTTCAGCTCGTCGGTGAGCTGAAGTGGGCCGACCGGGTAGCCGTCCTGCATCGCGGCGCGCTCGAGCGACATCGGCGGGACACCCTCGGCGAGCATGGCGAGACCCTCGTTGACCATCGTGCCGATGACCCGGGAGGTGTAGAAGCCGCGGCTGTCGTTGACGACGATGGGCGTCTTCCTGATCTGGAGCACGACGTCGTACGCCCTGGCCAGCGAGGCGTCCGACGTCTTCTCGCCCCGGATGATCTCGACCAGTGGCATCTTGTCGACGGGGCTGAAGAAGTGCAGGCCGATGAAGTCCTCGGGCCGGTCGAGGCCGGTGGCGAGCTCGGTGATCGGAAGGGTCGAGGTGTTCGAGCACAGCAACGCGTCGGGGTTCACGTGGGGCACGACCTCGGCGAAGACCTGGTGCTTGAGGCTCGGGTCCTCGAAGACCGCTTCGATCACCAGGTCGCAGCCGGCCAGGTCGGCGGGGTCGGCGGTCGGCGTGATCCGGGCCAACATCTCGTCGGACCGCTCCTGGGTGAGCTTCCCACGCTCGATCCCCTTCGCGTTGAGCTTCTCGCTGTAGCCCTTGCCACGCCCGGCCGCCTCCGCCGAGACGTCCTTGAGCACGACCTGCATTCCGGCACGGGCGCACGCATACGCGATGCCGGCGCCCATCATCCCGGCACCGAGGACGCCCACCTTGGTCGCGGTGAACTCTTCGTGACCCTCGGGCCGGAGCTTGCCGGCGTTGATGGCCTGGAGGTCGAAGAAGAAGGCCTGGCTCATGTTCTTGAAGTTCTGGCCGACGATCAGCGTGGTCAGGTAGCGGCTCTCGATCCGGCTCGCGGTCTCGAAGTCCACGCTCGCCCCTTCGACGGCGGCGGACAGGATGGCGCGCTGGGCCGGATAGACCGCGCCCTTGGTCTGCTGCCGCAGCAGTGCGGGGAACGCCGGGAGGAACGCCGCGAGCTTCGGCGACTGCGGGGTGCCTCCCGGCATCCGGTAGCCCTCGCGATCCCATGGCTTGGCGGCCGCGTCCGGGTCGTCCCGGTGCTCGAGGATCCAGCCCTTCGCCGCGGGGATCAGGTCATCGCGGGTGTCCACGACATCGTCGACCAGCCCCTTGGCCTTGGCGTCGTGTGGCTTGAAGCGGGTGCCCTGCAGCAGCACGTCCATCAGCGCCGACTGGATGCCGAACATCCGCACGGTGCGGGTCACCCCGCCGCCGCCGGGCAGCAGGCCGAGGGTGGCCTCGGGCATCCCGACCACCGCGGAGGGGTCGTCGACGACGATGCGACGGTTGCAGGCCAGTGCGATCTCGAAGCCGCCGCCGAGCGCGGCGCCGTTGATCGCGGCGACGACGGGCCGCGGGAGCTTCTCGAGACGACGCAGGTCAGCCTTGATCGCCTCGACCCCGGCGAAGACCGAGGCGGCGTCGTCCGGGGTCGCCTGCATCATCAGGGTCAGGTTGCCGCCGGCGAAGAACGTCTTCTTGGCGCTGGCGATGACGACGCCGGTCACGCCGTCCAACTCGTCGTACAGCCGCTCGACCGCTGCGTGCATGGACCGCTGGTAGATCTCGTTCATCGTGTTCGCGTTCGCGTTCGGGTCGTCGAGGGTCAGCGTGACGATGCCCTCGGCGTCGCGGTCGTAGCGGACGGCCGTGGCTTCGTCGGTCGAGCTTACGGAGACCTCGGTCATGGTGATCAGTCCTTCTGGTTACGGTCTGTGGTCCTGGTCTGTGGTCCTGGTCTGTGGTCCTGGTCTGTGG
>JAICSC010000382.1 GCA_025937085.1 Nocardioides sp. | reverse complement strand
GCCGCGTTCACCTACGCCAGCGACCTGACCCTGCTCGGCGCGAGCCTGGTGCCGCACGACGTAGAGATCGGCTCTCCCGACCTGATGCCCGCGTCCCTCGACCACACGATCTGGTTCCACCGGCCCTTCCGCGCGGACCGGTGGTGGCTCTACGACCAGTGGTCGCCCTCGGCGAGCGGCGCGCGGGGGCTCTCCCTGGCGCGTGTGTTCACCGAGGACGGCACCCTGGTCGCGACGGTCGCCCAGGAGGGGCTGATCCGTCGCCGGCGGTGACCGGCCGCGCAGGACTTCATACGTTCCGGGACCCATCGGTCCCGGAACGTATGACGTCCCGGCCGTCCGGCGCCTCAGGCGGGCCGGGTGCGGCCGAGGAGGTGGGGCGCGCCGTCCTTCGGTGAGGTGAGGGCGAAGGCGATGCCGCCGCCCGCACCGTCGGGCACTGCGTCCTGGCCGAACCCGACGGTGCCGGGCAGGACGATCGGCTTCTTGAACGCCGCGTCGACCGTGACCGCGTCGGGGATCCGGTTCTCCAGCGCGGCGACGCAGCGGGCCAGGCTCCACATGCCGTGCGCGATCTGACGCGGGAACCCGAACGCCTTCGCGGTCAGTGGGTGGAGGTGGATCGGGTTGTGGTCGCCCGACACCGCGGCGTACCGCCGCCCGACGTCGCCCGCGAGCCGCCACGTGACCCGGCCCGGGACGACGGAGAGCTCCTCGGTCGAGCCCCCGTCGGTCGAGCCCCCGTCCGTCGGGCCTCCGTCGGTCGAGCCCGGCGAGACCCCGCGCCGCAGGTACGTCGACGTGCTCTCCCAGACCGTCTCGCCGTCGGCGGTCGCCGCGGCCAGGAAGTCGACCGCCTGGCCCTTGGGGTGCGGACGGACCGCCGACGTGTGGACCTCGATCTGCAGCGTCTCGCCGACCTCGATCGGCCGGCGCTGGGTGAGGCGGTTGGCGATGTGGACCGTGCCGATGGCCGGGAACGGGAACGTCGGGGACGACATCACGGCCATGTGCAGCGGGAACGCCAGCACATGGGGGAACGTCACCGGGGCGGTGTCCTTGACCGGGAAGCCGCAGACCGCGGCGTACGCCGACACGTGGTCGCGGGTCACGGTCGCCGTTCGCACCTCGTGGAGGGTCGACGGGTCGCCACCGGTCTTCCGCACGCCTGGGAGCTGGTTGACCACGGGGATGGACGGCAGAGCGGCCCGGAACAGGACGGCACCGAGCGGCGTGGCGTCCACGGTCAGGCCCCGAGCATCATCTGGCCGCACACCCGGACGACGTTCCCGTTGACCGCGGTCGACGCCGGGTCGGCGAACCACGCGATCGTCTCCGCCACGTCCACCGGTTGCCCGCCCTGGCTCATCGCGTTCATCCGCCGGCCGACCTCACGGGTCGCGAACGGCACCGCCGCCGTCATCTTGGTCTCGATGAAGCCGGGTGCCACGGCGTTGACCGTGATGCCGTTCTTCAGGCCGTCCTTCAGCGAGTCGACGAGACCGATGACCCCGGCCTTCGAGGTGGCGTAGTTGGTCTGGCCGACGTTGCCCGCGATGCCGGCGATCGACGCGACTCCGATGACCCGGCCGTTGTCATGGATGAGCTTCTGGGAGAGGAGCTCGTCGGTGATCCGTTGAGGGGCGATCAGGTTGACACCCAGGACGGCGCTCCAGCGGTCCTCGTCCATGTTGGCCAGGCGCTTGTCGCGGGTGATGCCGGCGTTGTGGACGACGACGTCGACGCCGCTGTGGGCCTGGGACAGGTGCTGCGCGATCCGCTGGGGTGCGTCCTTCGTGGTGATGTCGAGGGTGAGGTAGTCGCCCTCGAGCTCTCGGGTGAGCCGGATCAGGTCGTCGGCCGCTTGCGGCACGTCAACACCCACGACCGTCGCGCCGTCGCGCGCGAGGACCCGCGCGATCTGCTCGCCGATCCCGCGCGCGGAACCGGTGACGAGGGCGACCTTGCCGGCCAGCGGATGCTGCCAGTCCGGGGCCTCCGCGGGTTCCTTCACCGAGCCGCCGATCCGGACCACCTGGCCGGAGACGTACGCCGACTTCGGTGACAGCAGGAAGCCCAAGGTCGAGCCGATGGCGCCCTCGGCGCCCTCGGTCACGTAGACCAGCTGCGAGGTGCCTCCGCGCCCGACCTCCTTGCCGAGGCTCCGGGTGAAGCCCTCGAGCGCGCGCTGTGCGACCCGTGCCCCACCCTTCAGGTTCTCGGGAGGCGTGCCCAGGACGACGAGCCGGGCGCAGGCCTCGAGGCTGCGCATCAACGGCGAGAAGAAGTCGCGGAGGGCCCCCAGCCGGGTGGGGTCGGTCAGCCCGGAGGCGTCGAAGACCAGGCCTTTGTAGCGGCTGGCTGGCTCGGTCGCGGTCGTGGTCTCGATGTCGCGGGCGCTCAGGACGGCGGGCACGTGCTCGACGAGCCGGCCGGTACCACCGAGGAGGACGGTCCCGTTGACCAGGGGTGACCCCGCGGCGTACCGGTCGAGCCGCACCGGTCTCGGCAGGCCGAGGTTCTTCGCGAGCAGCTTGCCCACGGGGGAGGACACGAAGTCCTGGTAGCGGTCGGTCATGTCTCCTCATGTAACCCGTTGTGTAACTGAGCGTCCACTTTTCGTGACGTGACGCTCATTCCGTTGGGCTCGGCGGCCTCTGCGGCCAGGATAGGAGGATGACAAGCCAGACCCCCCCGGGACGCCGCGTCGCCGT
>JAICSC010000257.1 GCA_025937085.1 Nocardioides sp. | reverse complement strand
CGGCCATCTCCGCCGGTGGCGACCAGAGCGTCGGCGACATCATCGCCGAGGCGATGGACAAGGTCGGCAAGGAAGGCGTCATCACCGTCGAGGAGTCGAACACCTTCGGCATCGACCTCGAGCTGACCGAGGGAATGCGGTTCGACAAGGGCTACATCTCGGCGTACTTCGCGACCGACATGGAGCGCATGGAGGCCGTCCTCGACGACCCCTACATCCTGGTCGCCAACCAGAAGGTCTCCGCCGTCAAGGACCTGCTGCCGGTGCTCGAGAAGGTCATGCAGGGCGGCAAGCCGCTGCTGATCATCGCCGAGGACGTCGACGGCGAGGCTCTGTCGACCCTGGTCGTGAACAAGATCCGCGGCACCTTCAAGTCCGTCGCCGTCAAGGCCCCGGGCTTCGGTGACCGCCGCAAGGCCATGCTCCAGGACATCGCGATCCTGACCGGTGGCCAGGTCATCTCCGAGGAGGTCGGCCTGAAGCTCGAGTCGACCGGTGTCGAGCTGCTGGGCCAGGCCCGCAAGGTCGTCATCACCAAGGACGAGACCACCATCGTCGAGGGCGCCGGCGACTCCGCCCAGATCGAGGGTCGGGTCAACCAGATCCGCGCCGAGATCGAGAAGAGCGACTCCGACTACGACCGCGAGAAGCTGCAGGAGCGCCTGGCCAAGCTGGCCGGCGGTGTCGCGGTGATCAAGGTCGGCGCGGCCACCGAGGTCGAGCTCAAGGAGCGCAAGCACCGCATCGAGGACTCCGTCCGTGCGGCCAAGGCCTCCGTCGAGGAGGGCATCGTCGCCGGCGGTGGCGTGGCCCTGCTCCAGGCCGGTGCCAAGGCCTTCGAGAAGCTCGACCTGCCGGACGACGAGGCCACCGGCGCCAACATCGTCAAGGTGGCCCTCGGTGCTCCGGTCCGCCAGATCGCGCTGAACGCCGGCCTCGAGGGTGGCGTCGTGGCCGAGAAGGTCGCGGGTCTGCCCGAGGGTCACGGCCTCAACGCCGCGACCGGCGAGTACGGCGACATGCTGAAGGCCGGCATCCCCGACCCGACCAAGGTCGTCCGCTCCGCGCTGCAGAACGCCGCGTCCATCGCCGCGCTGTTCCTGACGACCGAGGCGGTCGTCGCGGACAAGCCGGAGAAGGCCGCGCCGATGCCGGGTGGCGACGGCGGCATGGGCGGCATGGACTTCTGATCCCTCGCCGCTCCAGGTACGCAGCAAGACCCCCGCCGACGGCGGGGGTCTTGCTACGTTCTGGGGTCGCGGATCCCCGAGACGTCATACGTTCGGGGAGCTATGACTCACGCTTCGTATGACGTCCGGCGAACGCCGTGGGTCGTCCTTCTCGCCGCCCTGGTCCTGCTGACCGGCTGTGACCCGACCGGTACGACGGCCGGTCGGCCTCACGCGCACACGCGCGCCACCCACCACCCGAAGCACCACCCGAAGCAGGCATCGAAGCCGCCGACCCCGAACCGGGTCGAGGTGCCACCGGATGCCGCCGCTGCGAAGGCCGAGCTCGACCGGCTCGTCGTACTCCCACGACCACGGGGGACCGAGGGCTACGTCCGCGCCGCGTTCGGCAGTGACTGGGTCGACACCGACCACGACGGCTGCAACCAACGTGACGACGTGCTGCTCCGCGATGCCGTGCCGGGCACCACGACGGTGGCGCAGCAGGGTGCCTGCGATCACGACGTCCTGGCCGGCACCTGGCACGATCCGTACACCGGCAGGACCCTCACCTTCACCGACCTCAAGGACCTGCGCCAGGCCGAGGCGATCCAGATCGACCACGTCGTTCCGCTCGCCGAGGCCTGGGTGTCGGGCGCGCGGCGATGGGGCCGGGACCGACGCGAGGCGTTCGCCAACGACCTCCACGAGCTGCTCGCCGTCGACGGTCCCACGAACATGAGCAAGGGCGACGACGACCCGGCTGCGTGGCGGCCGCGCGAGGGCTACCAGTGCGCCTACGCCCGGCGGTGGATCGCGGTCAAGGTGCGCTATCGGCTCGCCGTGGACGCCTCCGAGAAGTCCGCTCTCGAGCAGATGCTCGGGTACTGCCGTTGACTCGGGCGCGCGCACGACGGCGACCCCCGGGGCCCAGTTCGTCCTCGGTTCGAGGTGCTGGCTACCGTCGAGACCCACTTCGAACCGAGAGGGTCCCGCGTGCCGTTCCTGATAGTCGCCTGTGCCCGGACGAGGATGCCGCTGCTCGTCATCGGCGCGGTCCTTGTGCTCACCGACCGCTGGACGATGCCGGCAGCCGCGTGGGTGGGCGTGGCCTGTCTGCTGCTCGGGCTGGCGACGTACTTCAGGCTGATGCCGGCCCGGGGCGAGCCTCTGGCGGTCCTGCCCCCGGTGACCGGGCCGTGGGTGGCGGTCAACAGTCCTACCGACCGGGTGCCCAGCCACGGGCTGCTCGCCTACGGCCAGAGCCATGCGGTGGACCTGGTGCACGTGCCGGACACCGGCCGGGACGCGGGGCGGCGTCCCGGCGAACGGCGGGGAAGCTCGTGGCACCCGCGTCCCGAGACCTTCAGCGGGTTCGGCCAGCCGGTGCTCGCGGTGGCCGACGGTGAGGTGGTGCGTGTCCGTGACTGGCAACCGGACGCACGGGCCTGGTTGGGCAAGGTGGGCATCGTGCTGTTCATGCTCGTTGCGGCGGTGCGCGAGCTGGGCGGTGCGGGCGCAGTCCTCGGCAACCACGTGATCATCAGGGTCGCGCCCGGAACGTATGCGGTCGTCGCCCACCTCCGACGGCGGAGCGTCCGGGTGCGGCCCGGGGACCGGGTCACGGCCGGCCAGACGATCGCCGAGTGCGGGAACACGGGCAACACCACCGAGCCACATGTGCACATGCAGCTGTCCGACTCGTCCCATCCGGCGTTCGCGGCCGGCGTGCCGATGGCCTTCCGCCTCGCCGACGACACGACAGGTGTTCCCGCCGGCGGTGAGTTCCTCCCGTCCGAGCGCGGTTGAACGTGTGAGAGCGTGAGTCCGTGCCCTGGACGATCGCCCCGCTCCAGCTCGAGGACGCAGAGGAGGCGGGGGCGGTGCACATGCGGGTCTGGCAGGAGGCGTACGCCGGGCTGATGCCGGCCGGCTACCTCGCCTCCCTCGATCCCGTGAGGGCCGGGGAACGTCGCCGGGACCGCATCCTCCATCCGTCGCCGGGCGTCCAGGAGTGGGTGGCGCGAGACGAGCACGGGATCGTCGGGATGGCGGCGTCGGGGCCACCGCGCGACGACGACCCGCCGCTGGACTTCGAGCTGTACGCGATCAACGTCCTGCGTCGCGCGCACGGCACCGGCCTGGCCGACGAGCTGTTGGCGCAGGCGATCGGCGATCGGCCGGCGTACCTGTGGGTGCTCGAAGGCAACCATCGCGCGATCGCCTTCTACCGCAGGCACGGCTTCACCGACGAAGGCGGCCGCAAGCCCGAGCCCGACACCGGGGTGGTGGAGATCCGGATGGCCCGGTGAGTCCAGGGTGAGTGGCGCCGCCCTCGGGCTCGTGCTCACCGCGGCCCTGCTCCACGCCACCTGGAACCTCGCGGTCAAGGGCGCCGGTGGTGGCGACCGGGTCGGGTTCGTCTGGCTCTACATCGTCGCCTGCTCCGCGCTGTGGGCGCCTGTCGGCGTGGTCTGGGTCGTCGTCACCGGCGAGAGGCCCACGTGGTGGTGGCTGGTCGGGCCGCTGGTCTCGGCGCTGGTGCACATCGTCTACCAGCTGGTGCTCCAGCAGGGGTACGCCGAGGGCGACCTCAACCTGGTCTACCCGCTGGCTCGGGGATCCGGTCCGATGCTGACCTTCCTGATCGCGGTGACCGTGCTCGGCCAACGTCTCACAGCCGTCGAGGTGGCGGGCATCCTCGCGATCGTGGGAGGCGTACTCCTGATCTCGCTCGCCGGCCACACGGCTCGGTCGCAGGCGCACCGCGCCGGCGCGATCTGGGGTCTCGGCACCGGCACGACCATCGCGGCGTACACCCTGTGGGACAGCCACTCGGTCAACGGCCTCCACGTGCCGCCCGTGCCCTACTTCGTGCTCGGGCTCGTGCTCCAGCTGCCGTTCCTCGCCGTGCTGGTGGCACGTCGCAACGACCCGACTCCGGTGAGCGAGCTCTGGGCCTCCGCCCGTACGCCGGCTCTCACCGTCGCCATCTGCTCCCCGCTGGCCTACATCCTCGTGCTGCGGGCGATGCAGCTCGCGCCGGTCGCTCTGGTCGCGGCGGGACGCGAGTCGAGCATCGTCATCGGTGCCGGCTTCGGGTGGCTGGTGCTGCGCGAGCCTCGGCCGGCCCGCCGCCTGGTCGGCGCGCTCGTCGTCCTCGCCGGGATCGGGTTGATCGCCGCCGGATGATCCGGCACCGCTCCGGTCAGGTGCCCTTCAGCCGCGCGTCGAGGAACTCGATGACGCCGTCGATCGCCCGCTCCTGCACGTCGTCGACCTCGACCGTGCCGTCGTCGCGGGTGACCGGGAAGATGTAGCCGTGCAACGGGTGGTCCCACGACACCCACTGCACGTCCTTGCCCGACTCCGCCAGCAGCTCGTAGCTGAGCCGGAAGATCCCCTGCAGGTGGTCGTCGTCGCGCCCCATCACCAGGATCGGAAGGTCGATCGGCTTGATCCGCTCCAGCGCGAGCGGGACGTTCGTGCGCTCGCGCACCCGGTCGATCTCACGCATCTGCATCTCCTCGATGTTGCGCAGCCGGGTCTCCGGGTTCACGAAGGCCGTGGCGTCGGGGGTCAGGTCGAGGAACTCGTGGTTGGCCGGCTCGCACGCGACGCCGGCGCGCAGCAGCCCGTCGTACTGCGAGGCGAGCTTGAACAGCATCTCGCCCGCGTGGCTGACCCCGACGTGACCGAGCCGGCGCGGGTCGATCCGCGGATGCTGCCGCACGTGCTGGAGGATCGCCACCTCGTCCTCGTACTCCAGCGGCGAGCGGTTCATCAGGTCCATGCCCTGCCGGGTGTCGACGACCAGGTCGCCGCCGCGGTGGTAACCGAGCTCGACCTCCGTCCGGTAGCGCCCCCACGCGCAGGCGTAGCCGGCCGCGAGCAGCCGCTCGGTGATGTAGGCGTGGCTGCGGATGCGGCGGCGCAGCCAGTCGAGTCCGCCGCCGCCGTTGCCGTAGGCCAGGAAGACGAAGGGGAACTCGCCGCCGTCGGCCGGCGTCCGGAGCGCGTACGGCGTGTAGAGCCCGTCGCGGGTCTCCGCCAGGTGGATCTCGGCGGGGCGCTGCGACCCCGGCACCTGGTGCACCTCCACCGGCGCGACGACGTCGATGCTCACGCCTGCTCCCTCCGTTTCTGCAAACGATTGCAGACTAGCAGGCGCCCGGCCGGAAGGAACATACCCGGAAAGAACAGGGGCTCTGCCGGACATGTGCCACCGTGGAGTCCGTGGATCGTGCAGGCACTCGGGCAGACGACGGGGACGTCGAGGCACGGACCCGCTTCGAGCAGAGCGTCCGTGAGCTCGTCGAGCCGCTGCGG